>JBBDMQ010000171.1:0-4356 GCA_040878245.1 Microthrixaceae bacterium | reverse complement strand
CCACCGCTTGATTTTGCAGTGCTTGCTTTTCTGACCCGCCACCAACGAGCACAAAGCGAACGCCGTCATGAGCCAACTCTTTGGCAGCTTCAAGCACAACTTCAAGGCCATGAACATAACCGTGGGTGCCGGCATATAAGAACAAGTGCTCGCCCGGGGCACAACCAAGCTCTCTTCTCAGATCTGGCTCCTCAGGGCCGGGTGAGAACATCTCGGTATCAGCACCATTTGGGAGCCAAGTCATCTGAGTGTTTTTCACACCCTTGAGCAGTAGTGCATCACGCACACCCTCTGTAACTGCAGTCACTGCATCGGCTTGGCGCAACATAAAGCGCTCAGCTCGGCGCAGCAGGCCCACAAGCGCTCCATCGGGGATAGTGCCTATCTCGACTATTGAATCAACCCACAGGTCGGCCACAATGATGACGATTTTTTGACGCCGCAACTTTGAGCACAGCACGGCTGGCAGTGCACCAAACAAGGTCGGGTATTCAACGATGACCCAATTCGACTTGTTCGCCGATCCGAGGCCGAGCACAGACATCACACCAAAGGATAAGTAGTTCAAAACACGGCCGAGCCCGCTACCCATAGATGCCCAGACCCACACTCGGCGGACCTGTGCGCCGTTCTCAGACTCGCTTTGCAGGGGGCGGTGGGACCAACCTGGAAAGATCTTGCCCACTGGATAGTTAGGCAGTGCGGTGACGACGTCTACCTTGTGCTCCCTCAGGACTAGGTCAGCAACAATTGAGCCCAAACGTACCTGCGCTGCACCTCTCTCAGGTGGGTAATACTGAGTCACCAGAGTGAAACTGTTCGTCACTTCCGAATGATCACTCACAAAGGTTCACTCTGGGAAGCAGGGTCCAAAAGAGTGACACCCCACTGCCTTTCAAGCATTTCCTTCACCCGATCCTGAAAGGCTTCAAGAGTCATCGTTCCGGCGTAGTGACGGGCCTCTTCTGCCATGTCAGCCCAGCTCTCAGTGTCGCCCATCAACCCTTGTACGAGTTCAGCTAATTGCGCGGAGTCTTCAGAATCAAACACCAACCCCCGAGTTCCTCCGCCTGAGATTTCATCCGATACTGGGCTCTGTCCAAACACAGGCACAGTGGCATGCACCATGCTCTCAAGCAGAACTTTTCCGTAGCCCTCTTGACGAGTCGACAACAAGTTGAGGTCTCCACGTGCAAAGGCCTCCATGACTGCGCCGTGGCTCACTGAACCATGAAAGCTCACTGCGTCTGCCACCCCTAAATCTTTGGCAAGTTGCTCCAAATCATTGCGACAAGGCCCGTCACCGTACACATCAAGAGTCACGCCATTGCCACCCTGAAGAATTGCTGGCATGGCAGAAACAATTGTCTTTTGATTTTTGTTCGGAGTGAGCCGACCTACGGTCACAAGGCGCCATGGCTCGGAGCGGTCTGAACTGCGGATTCGCTCGATCTTGGCAGTGGAGCGGGCTTTGGCATTCTCAATATCGGCACGAGAAAACGAGGGACTGAAAAAGGGTTCTAAATGCGGCAAAGATTCATCCTTGCCCGCATAGACGCTCACGGGTCCTCCAAACCACTTGCTGCCGAGCAACTTTCGCTGCATCCGAAAAAAGCGCGGTTCGCCAACGTAGTCATGCCAGACCCCGGCATACATTGCGTAGCGAAAAGCACCCGAACGCCAAGTCGAAAATATGGCAACCAGACCGATATTGCAGGGGCACCTGAGATGCACAGCATCCACGGACTTGGCGACGCGCCGAGTGGTCCGCGCCCAAGGAATCAGATGCGCAAGTAAACCAAACTTGGCGGAGCGGGTATTGCCGCCGGCTTTTTGTAAGGGCTCAAGAATGAGGTTGGTGGATCGGTATGGACCAAACCCTGCTGGTGGCGGGCCCGGATCAAGCGGCGCACAAATGACAACTTCATCAAAGAGTTCAGCCCACCGGTCAAGCTGATTCACCACAGGTTCAAGCGCGCAGAGGCGACCCTCGCTATCTCGATAATGCTGGGTATCTCCAATTACTGCGAGACGCACATCTCTCCTAAAACAGATTTTTTAACCAGCTGTCAAACTTGAACAAACGTTGATCAAGGCCGACTGCTGACAGAAGCACAAGCACCAATATTCAGCCCCCGAACGGTTACAGCTTAGGGATGCGAGGCCCAACCTCCACCATCTCGTCAGCGATTTGCAACGAGGCTCGAACCCGTTTCACTGTCGACGGAAGATGAACTACCTCTGCGGCCACAAACCCAAGCCACTGCCGAGGAGATGCTCGGCGCTTGAGTTCATAGGGGACGATGGCTTGAGAAAGGCCAATAATGAGGTCTTCGCGAACCTGACGCTTGGAGTGATAGCGCTTGGTGTAATACACCATTGAGGGCAAAGGTAGCGGAGAGGTACGGTCTCTATGACGGAATCCGTCAAGCGAACCAAAGGTGCGTAGTCCGCCTTCTTGAGCCTTGAGATGCACCCGAATGGCATGAGGATTGTGTATGACGAGGCAACCTCCAAGTTGAACTCGCAGGCCAAACTCAGCATCCCCTCGGCGCTGCCGATCGAACTGCTGATCAAACAAGCCAAACCGCTCAAACAAGCTCCGATGACACATCCCGTTTCCAGAATCCCACTGATCAGCAACGCGAAAGTATGCGTAGCTTTCGGGGATTGGGGCCCCAATGACTGCTAGCGAAGCTCCAGTCGACAGGTCCGCATTATATCGATGAAGCCCCTCTAGATGCTGCTCCAAGAAGTCTGGACCGACCTCTGAGTCATCATCAACGAAGGCAATCCATTCTCCCGCTGCACGCTCAACAGCGGCGTTACGAGCTAGCCACTGCCCCTTCTCCTCCTGAAAGATTACTTCCAAGTTAAGGTCCGAAAACTCTTCGTAAATCGAGCTATCGCGCTTCTCAATATCATTCTGGTCAACCACCACCACCTGCTGCGCAGGCAAGGTCTGTTTCCGAAGCTGTTCCAAAACGGGCCGTAACAATTCGTAGCGCCCAAGAGTAGGCAGCACCACAGTGATCGCTGGGTCCTCTGGGCTGTTTACTGCGTCTCTAGTAACCACCTGCATATCCGAACCAGGCCGAGGCGATGCGCTTGTTGATGCTGCCGAGCTGCTCAGAGCAGCACGCACCTTCAGAGGCCGACGATGTGCCATTGAGCGACGGACTGCCGCGTACCGCACCCATTTTCGACCGAAGACGCGACGGAGAAACACAAATCGGTCATGCTCGCTGAGCTGAGTAGCCAATCCTTTGCGACCGGCCACCAGGCGAGGCGTGTGCATCACCACTGCTCCCCGATCAATCATGCGGCGCCCCAACTCAAGGCCGGCCCCTGTTCGATGCTCAAATGCAATATCTAAGCATCCGAGGGTGCGTAGGACATCGGTCTTGATGAGCAACGCAGAGAGCGATAGCCGCCAAGACACCGAATCAATATCAGGGTCAGCGTCTAAAACAAGTGGCCAGATTGGGTGAATGTAGTCATGTTCTTCGGGTTGCCCGGAGAGCCCATAACAGAGCCCTGCATGCCAGGCGTCAGCCCGGCTGCCCATGAGTTCGCTAAGAAGAGCCGCATCTGGAATGCCAAGTTGAGGGTCCCAGAACAGCAGCCAGTCAGCCTTGGTGTCGAGGACGGCCTCGTCGATCTGCGCTGCCGCATGCGAGAAAAGAGTGGAAAGTTCGGTGACTGAACCTTTTTGCCAGTCGTGTTTCCAACTACCCCATACGAGCAGATCTACTGTTGCTACCACTTAGCCCCCATATTCAATTTTCACTCAATAATTACTCTGGCTCGCAAACTTCGCTTGAGATGGTCAGTAGTGAAACTTGTTCGCTACTTCTCCTCTAACATTCACTGCCCTCATGAGATCTGACGCAGATTGCAGGCATGAGGATTCTCAAGTACCTCAGGATACGATACGCCGAGTTGATTGCGATGCGGACTTCTTTCGTTTCAGCACTCTGATGCTTTTCTACATATGACTGACACGCCTGCACTTTCAACTCGAATCCGATACCCAAAGGCCCAATGCCAGGTCTCGGTAGCACTATGCACTCTCAACGGAGAGCGCTGGATTGAGCAACTGCTGCAGTCGCTCGCAACACAGGAACTGCTTCCCGATGAACTCGTAGTTCAAGATGATTGCTCCGAGGACCGCACCGTAGAGCTGATCAGGAAGTTTGCTCTAGCCGCGCCGTTCCCAGTTCGACTTGAGATCAACTCTGTGCGCCTTGGGTCTACCGCAAACTTTGCCGAAGCATTGATGCGGTGCCAAGGCCGCTTCATTGCGCTTTCAGATCAAGACGACGTTTGGTACTCAGTCAAACTGAAGAGGCTGAT
>JBBDMQ010000170.1:0-4372 GCA_040878245.1 Microthrixaceae bacterium | reverse complement strand
GGTCAAGCTTTATCAGGCAGGCCGACTGAAGCTCGACGAGTTGGTGTCGGCCACCTACCCCATTGAGGATTTTCAACTTGCGCTTGATGAACTACACGAGGGCAAACTTGCTCGCGGTGTTCTGACGCTGGCCTGATTGAGTAGCTGATGCCACTTCCCGGAGATTTGAGTGATCTTGCCGCCCGCGTGTCTAACTGGGGTCGCTGGGGCGAAGCGGATGAACTGGGCTGCGGCAATCTTCTGACTGCTGAATCTGCCCGGCGAGGTGCTTCTTCGGTTCGTGTGGGTAAGCGAATTTCATTGGCAGTAGATCTACGTGCCGACGGTATTCAAGTGGGGCAGCCAGCAAGAAGATTCAACCCAATGATTCATTACTCCTCATTAAATGAGCGTGATCCGCATGCTCCCGGGATTTGGGCTGGAACTGATGATCTGCTCATCATGTCCACCTGCGCCGGAACGCATATCGACGCCTTGTGTCATATCTCCTACGACGATCTGCTGTACAACAACATTCCTAGTTCGGTAGTGAGTGCGTCTACAGGAGCTAAAAAGTTGGGTGCAGAGAAGCTGCCGCAGATTGTTACTCGCGGTGTGCTTCTAGATCTGCCAGCAGTAAAGGGCGTAGCAGGATTAGACGAACTTAATCCGGGTTACTCAATCACCGCAGAAGACCTTGATGAGGCAGCCGATGCTGCGCGAGTGAATATCGAACCTGGCGACGTTGTCTGTATTCGTACAGCCGAGATGAGGCATTACAAACAAGGAGACCGTCGCCGCTACGCAGTTGGTGTTGACGCTCAATTGCCTGGGCTATCGGTCAAGTCAATTGAATGGCTGCACAGCAAAGACGTGGCAGGTGCCTTTACTGACAACTATGCCTACGAGGCATTTCCGCCCAGCCTGCCCGACTGGTCGGATTGTTTAGCCGTACACATGATTCAGCTCAGGGATATGGGCCTGCTTCAGGGCCAAAATTGGGACTTTGAGGTCCTATCCAACGCCTGTTCCGATGCCGAAAAATGGGATTTTTTGCTGTGTGCAGCGCCTGAGCCGCTTGTTGGAGCAGCCTCTTCACCCGTTGTGCCCGTAGCCGTGTTGTGAAACCCAAACCCAAAAAATCGGCGGGAGGCCCAAGCAAGACTTTTGGCATCTGGGGATTTGTTGCTGTCTTTACCCTGCTTGCCCTGCTCGGAGTCGGAGCGTTGTTAATCCTCGGCTCTCCCAATTCACCAACTGAGCCAGTAGTTGGTGACCTGACACCAAACACTTCGCTGGCTACGACGAGCAGTTCCTCGAGTGTCCCGAATCCCCAAGGAGTGGTCTCCAACACCATCCCTGGCGGCGGGCCACCTCCCCCAGGGGTCAATCAGGTGTTGAGTTCGCCAGATTCGCTCTCTTTCACCTACGCGATTCCCTCCGATTTCCCGGTTCAGCAAGCTCAGACTGCTGTCGCTCCTGTTCGAACTCGCGTACTTCCCAACGAGGCGGCAATCACCGCAGTTATCTCGTGCGCCCAATCCTCACAAGAGCGCCTTGCTCAAGTGAGCATCAGTGAAACAGCGCAGTCGGTGACGCTGGCGGCCGTGGTGCTTGTTCCCCCTAATGCTCCCGCCTGTGCAGCAGCAGAAGTTCCCAAAGAAGTGACGTTGCCATTGGCTGCCCCGTTAGGGCAGCGAACAGTCCTAGTCGTTCCTCCGGGTACCAAGGTTCCGCAGCTAGGTTCGGCATAGTGTTGCCTACTCCCTAGGATGGCAAAAATCTAGGATGGCAAATATCTAGGCAGTAATGATTACGACAGGTCAAGCGAAGGAAATCATCGATGTTGCAGGGTCGCACCCTTTGGGAACTGATTGAGCGCAGGGTTGACGCAACCCCCGATGCCCTGATGCTGGTAGACGGAGATATGCGCACCCTCACTTTCGCCGAGTTCCTCGCCGAAGCTGAACGCGCAGCGGCTGGGCTTCATTCAGCTGGCCTGCGTTCTTCGCAGACGGTGTCTTGGCAATTGCCAACTTGGATTGAGTCACTAGTGCTTTCTGCTGCTCTGAGTCGGTTAGGCGTCATTCAAAATCCGATCTCACCGGCCTGCCGCGATTCCGAACTTGCTCACATCACTTCGCAGGTAAAGAGTGAGTTGCTCGTTGTGCCCTCTGTCTGGGATGGCTACGACTACGAACAGCTAGCAACCGAAGTTGCGCAGGCGAACAACTCGTTCCGAATTCTGATTGCCGATCGGGCACTTCCCCAAGGTGATCCCGCAGTGCTCGACCCAGTAGCCCAGCTTGAACCAGACGAGGTTCCGGTTCCTAGTTGGATCTTCTTTGCTGCACCTGCAGGTAGCTACTCGGGTAGCAGCCAGGCTGCCGATAAAACCGTCGGAGTCTGCCACTCTGACGCAACACTGATTGCGGCGGCTAAAGCGCTTGTTCAACGCCTCGGGCTGATTGCAAGAGATCGCAATTCTCTGGTGGCAGAGGTATGTGAGATCGACTCTCTACTGTGGCTCTTTGCCAGTCTCTTGTCTGGGTGTTCGAATATTTTGATTGACGCATTTCACCCTTTGGACAGCATCGAGATTCTCTCTCGAGAGAACGTCACGCTTGCAGGTTCGGGAGCTGGGTTTCATCAAGCCTGTGTTGAGGCTCAGCGCTCAACGCTGACACCGATTTTTGGTGACATCAGAGCTTTTCTCCATTTCGGCTCACAGCATTCACCTGAATTATCAGAACAGTTGCAATCCTTGTTCGAGGTTCCAGTATTTGGTGGATTCGGTCTGGTCGAGGTTCCTCTGATGAGTCTGGCCGACCTCAGTGACTCCGTGAGTGAACTTGAAACAACAGACGGGAAACCCGCACTCGGCGTCGAGGTTCGAGTGTTGCAAGCCGACCAAAAACTCTTGACTGATGGTTCTGAGGGAGAACTGTGCGTGCGAGCGCCGCAGATGATGCTGGGTTATCTCAACGCAACTCGCGCAGGGGATGATTTTGATCAGGATGGGTTCTTCAGAACTGGTGTTCTTGGTTGTATCGATAAGCGCGGAAATCTGTGCGTGACAGGTCAGCTCGCAGGTGTTCCGGCAGTATCTCCGCCGCAATAAAGCCTGCCATCCTTGGAGCTACCGCTTTAGGTCAGGGTTGGTTGCTAGTGGCTCTGCGCAGCTACTCAGCCCAGAATGTCCACGATCAAGCACCTATTGAGCGATACCCTCGCTGCGCAGACAGGTGCAAGGTCTTGGCCTAGCTGCATCAACTATTACTCATGGAAGGAAACATATGTTGGCTAAAAAACTTGGTGCTGAGTTTCTTGGCACATTCTTACTTGTGCTTGGAGGCTGCGGCTCCGCAATATTTGCCGCTGCGGCATTAGGTACCACCAAAGGTGTCGTTGGTGTGGGTGGGATTGAATTGCCTGCAGCCGGTGTGGTGAATAACGGCATTGGTTATCTCGGGGTGAGTTTTGCATTTGGTCTGACAGTGCTCTGCGGCGCTTACGCATTCGGACACGTTTCCGGAGGTCACTTCAACCCTGCAGTCTCTATGGGATTAGCTACCGCAAAGCGCTTCGATTGGAAGGATGTTCCGGCTTATATTCTGGTGCAATCCATTGGTGCCATCGCAGCAGTTGCAGTCTTGTGGTCGATCCAGAGCTCAAAGCCGGGTGGATTAAAGATTGGCCAAGGCTCCTTTGCCTCGAACGCATATGGGCAAGAGAACGGGCGCGTTTTTTACAACCTTGCTGGTGCGGCTATTGCAGAGGTAGTGCTGACTGCTTTGTTCATCATTGTGATACTTGGTGTGACAACCAAAGCTGCATCTAAAGCGCAGGCTGCAATTGGAATTGGCCTGATGCTGACTCTTATCCACCTGATAAGCATTCCAATCACGAACACCAGCGTGAATCCTGCTCGTTCGCTCGGCCCAGCCCTGTTCGAAGGTGGGACTGCTTTGACACAACTCTGGCTCTTTATTGCTGCACCAATAGTCGGTGGAGTGCTTGGAGCCGTCATTTGGAAGTTCGCAACAGGTGGCGATGAAGCCCAAACAGGTGAATCAGAAGCCGAGGGCGTAGAACTCGCCTAAGGCAGTAGCGCCTCTAGCGTCCCTAATTTTAGTGAAAACCCCGCTTGCCCTCTAAGATCTGGCTTCCTGTCGGATCTTAGAGGGCGCCATTTCGGGTGCTTAGCCTCTGTTGGGTCTTGACCGTATGGAGGAAAGAACTTATGGGCATGTTGGACGGCAAAGTCGCCATTGTTACTGGAGCTGGTCACGGCATTGGCCGAGGACATGCGCTTGAACTCGCTAAACATGGCGCAAAAATTGTGGTCAATGACCTTGGTGGCTCTGTAAAGGGTGAGGGGGTCGGCCGGGAC
>JBBDMQ010000169.1:0-4398 GCA_040878245.1 Microthrixaceae bacterium | reverse complement strand
CGCCACAATGACCCAGGAAGCTCGCTGCAAGCCAGCAGTGAAATCCTGATCTTGTTCAGCGGTGCTTGCTGATGAAGGAACCGAAACGGCCAGACTTGCAACCGCTACTCCAGCTGCAACTCCCACATTGCGTAAAGCCGTCAACAGACCAGAAGCAACTCCAGCATCTTTGTCACTTACAGCTGTCATGGCGGCTGTCGTGGAGACGTTGTAGGCCAAGCCCTGACCAATACCAGACAACGCCATAGCCACAATCACCACTCCGAATGAGGCACTCACTCCAAGCTGCGTCAGTGTGGCGAACGATATGGCGATGAGGAACATTCCCAACACCATTGGGGCTCGCAAACCCGCAAATTTTACGACCCGCCCGGTCAAAGCGCCCATCATGGCAAACGGAACCGAGTAGGCCAGGAATACCAGACCGGTTACGGCTGCCGAAAGATCTCGAACCTCTTGCAACCAGAAGGTCATCAAAATATTGATGGCTCCAAAACCCCAGTTAGCCAAAAATGCAACTGCCACTGGCGGTCGGTAAGCGCGAGCATGAACAATTGCAGCTGCAATCAGCGGCTGCGTAGACCTTCGTTGTTGAAGCACAAATACAGCGAAGAGCACCACACCTGCAGCGAGAGGCCCCAGCACTGCCGGACTCAACCAGCCCTTCATCCCAGCTTCTTGTAGCCCGTAGATCACGCAAGTAACTGAAGCTGTTGCGAGCAATGCACCCACTACGTCAATTGGTCGCTTATCCCCGAAGGATTCCGGAACGAAACGAAGAATCATCGTGAATGCGGCAGCCAGCACGGGAAGATTTAGAGCAAAGAACCAACGCCAGCCCAGACTCGCCACGAGTAAACCACCCACAACGGGTGCAGCAGCAGCAGCAGTGCTGCCGATGGCGCTCCAGACGCCTATCCCCCAGGCTCGACGATCCCCCGTAAACGAGGTGCTGACCACCGACAATGAAGCTGTCATAAAGAGCGCAGTTGCAAAGCCCTGAATAACTCGGGCCAGAATGAGCACCTCAAAAACAGGCGCAAGTGCCGCAAGCACAGTTCCGATTGAGAACACCGCCACACCAACCAACAACAGGCGTCGCCGCCCATAGAGGTCGGCTGCCCGGCCCGAAACAAGAAGCGGTCCAGCCGCACCCAAAGCAAATGCGTTAATAACCCAACCGGTGCTACTCGAAGGAACACCAAGCTCTTTGCCAATGTCTGGAAGCGCTACTGCAACCCCAGAGAAATCAATACTGAGCACCACCAGAGGCAGAGCGACTGCTATCAAAATTGCAGTACTGCTTCGGCTCGACACAGTGGCCCAGAGTAGGGCTCAAGTGGCACACTTGCCTGCATGGACATGATCAATTCAGCGGAAGAGGATGTCCACGCATGAACGAACTCTCAACGGTTCAGGCTGAGGAGCTTTTACGGTTGCCGCCTTCGGTGCCAAATAATCTTGCGCTATTCAGCTCGAACACCCTGTTTGGCCAGCCCGGGATTTACCCGCAGGGCCCTCCTATGCAGCCAGCCTCAAATCCCCCCTTCACCGAGGAGCAATGTGCTGCTGTCCTCATTGAGTTCTTTGGGCAGAGCCCTGCCAGCCCTGCCAGCCCTGCCAGCCCTGCTAGCAGCCATCAGCTAGAAATTTCGTTGAGGTTGTTCTCCGAGGCTGACTTGATACAGAGAGTGCCCGACCCTGCGGTTCGCGCAGCGATGCTGTTGTTGGGAGGTGGACCAGCAGAACCTTTATTACAAGCATTTTTGCAAGGCAAGGCTGCAGTTGAGCGCCTTGGTATTGGTCCAGTCATTGGTGAAGGTCGCGTTATTGGTACCGAGGTTGGTCAAGAGGACCCTTTGCGCCGTGTGCTCAATCAGCGTTACGAATCCGAACATCCAGCGGCAATCGCTCCATCTTTAGCTCATGCCCTGTGCCATCACGGCGCCACAGCAAGCAATGCAGAAGAAGCCACCTTGCACGGAGTTTTGGCAGCAACCCATACCTGGCTCCTTGCAAGCAGGCCCTCTCTGGCGAATACGCCTACGGAACTGTTCAGAAGGCAGGCGTCTCTTACCCTGACGCTATTGAACGCCCGAAGCCCAGGTTCTTGGTTGGCCTCAATTCGATGCCAGGACGGGCCAGGCACAATTCCCGGCGGAAACCCAGGGCTGCAATGCGCCGATTTATGGAGCATCCCATTTACCTCAACTCCTCCAGAAGAGTGTGATCTCAACATCCCGCTTGCAGTTCAACAGACTCTGGTTTTGCTCACGAGCGGTAAGACTGATTCGGTTCCTGGGCTGTACTCAGAGCAACTCGGTCTGTGGCTGACTCACAACCTGGGGCAGGGCCAGTTCTTTGGTGCAGTCCCTCGGGCGTTGGCTGGCATGGCCTTGGGGTTGCATGACCGGGGACCTGCCTCCGCAGCATCGACAACTGAAGAGTGAGCCCATCTTCTACGATGGAGATCTCATGGCAAAGCGCAAGCGACGTTCAGTACTACCAGATCCGCAATCTGCACCGGTTACCCCGGGGCTTGTTACTCCAATGAGGACGGTACCGGCTGGCATTGCCCGCCCGGATTATGCCGCCACTGGCGAACCCTCGAGCAGAGCTAGTAGAGCCGTTCGCACACCCGAAGAAATTGATGCGATGCGAATTGCAGGCCGGGTGGCGGCAGAGGCACTGATCGAAGTGGGCCGTCATATTCGCCCCGGCGTCACCCATGACGAACTTGATCGAATCGGTCATGAATTCATGATCCAAGCGGGCGCGTACCCGTCAACGCTCAACTATCGGGGGTTTCCAAAATCTTTGTGTACCTCCGCCAACGAGATTGTGTGTCATGGCATCCCAGATACTCGCAAGCTTGCAGACGGAGACATTGTCAATGTCGACGTGACTGCCTATATCGAGGGCGTCCACGGGGACACCTCCTGCAACTTCTTAGTGGGGGAAGTTGATGAGAGATCGGCACAACTTGTCCGACAGACTCGCGCAGCCATGCACGCAGGAATCGCCGTGGTCAAACCGCAGGCTCGTGTTTATGAAATCGGCCGTGCAATCGAAGAGTCAGTTGCAGAGTTCAATTACGGCGTTGTCCGCGAGTTCATCGGCCACGGAATTGGCGATCAGTTTCACACCAGCCTTCAAATTCCTCACTACTACGACCCTCACAACGACACCGTTCTGTTGCCTGGCATGACATTCACTGTTGAGCCAATGATCAACTTGGGCTCAAACCGCCTTGAAATGTGGGATGACGGCTGGACAGTGAGCACCCGAGATATGCAGCGCTCGGCTCAGTTTGAACACACGGTGTTAGTGACTGAAACTGGCCATGAACTTCTTACTGTGCCGGGTGAGGGTCCTCCGGCCGACGTGTTGTTTGCAGACCTCAAGATGGGCTTGCAATCAGCGCCCTAATGAGTTGACACTCATTTACAGTTCCTTTTTGTGAAGAGTCTTGTTGGCAGCTTCCCCCACTTACCCTGCGGCCTTCCGGTCGGTGAGTATCTAGAGGATCCCTCCGTGAGTCAACGATCTGCGCATAACCGTCTTCTTGCTGTTGGGTTGAGTAACGCACTACGGCAACTTGCAAACCGACTGGCCCGCTGCCGATCACGGCTCGAGCAATCATCGCTGGCTCGGCGCGTGCTAGCCACTCGACTGCTCGTCCTTCTCATAGCGCTCACTGTGGGTTGGCAAGTCAGGAGTCAGCTTCTGGCAGCGCGAAGCGCCCAAGCCTCTTGGGGGATCAGCGGAGAAGTTTTCGTTGCAACTCGACCTCTTAAGCCAGGAGAGGTTCTTGACTCCTCTTCCGTTCGACAGGACAAGATGCCGGTTCGGTTTATCCCGCCTAGCGCCCTCATTAAGTTCCCCGTTGATCGACGGGCCAAAGTTGCAATCGCCGCTGGCGAAATTCTGTTGAGCAGCCGCATCGCTGCGCCTGGCACCGGAGCACTAGGAGCAACTCTGATGCCCCAAACCCAAGCGGTCACCATCTCGCTCGGGGAAGCGCCAGCCCCACTTCAGGTCGGGGACATTGTTGATGTCCTCTCGGTAGCTACTCAAGGCCTGAGCCTTGACGCAGATTCAGGACTTGATACACAGACTAGGGACGCAGTTCTTGCTCAAAGGGTTGCTAGGTCGGCTGAAGTACTCCAAGTCTCTCAAGGCCAAACAACCTTGGCCGTTCGAACTGTTCAGGTGGACGCCTTAGTGAGTGCCGCTGCTACAACACCAATCAGTCTGGTCATTTTGGAGTGAGTCTCGATGCGGCGCTGAGCTATGCGGATTAATTTTATGAGGTACCCGACAGCGAAACATCTTGAATAACTAACGAGCAGGCTCCGTTGCCAGAACGAAGCCATTCAAAATCTCCGCCAACCTCAG
>JBBDMQ010000168.1:0-4400 GCA_040878245.1 Microthrixaceae bacterium | reverse complement strand
GTGGTAACAGTTGAGATTGGAGAGATCTTCAAGGACCGTACTGAAGGCGAGGCCGGAGAAATCCTGCCCATCTCAAATGACTCCATCGATCTTGGACAAGTCGTTCATGATGCAGCAATTCTTGCTCTCCCCTTAGCTCCTCTCTGCAGGACTGATTGCGCTGGTCCACTTCCAGATTTGTTTCCAGTGATCACTGCAGAAAATGCCGAATCAGAGCCGATTGACCCTCGATGGGCCTCCCTTGGCGGGCTTCGCTTCGACTCGGACCCTGATGAGTAGCTAAGATGCACATTCGGCAGAAATAGCGCTTCTCTGTGAAGCGTGATTTTGTCGAGACCGTTCTGCGTGGGAATGCCAAAAGCACTCTGACGCAGCCCACCAGTGACGCCCCACACAAGTGACGCCCCTCAAAGCGGTGTACCTCACAAGTAGCGTCCTCCAAAAGTAGAGAAGACCATGGCTGTACCAAAGAAGAAGACCTCAAAGTCGAAGAGCCGTAGCCGTCGTGCTTCCAACTGGACGCTTAAGCCGGCCCCGCGAAGCGTGTGCTCACGTTGTAATGCCGTCAAGGTTCCCCATGTGGTCTGTGGCAACTGCGGTTGGTACGACGGACGGCAGGCCATCGAGGTCGACTGACCGGATCTTGGCAAAGATCAGAGTTCCCGGCACTGCAGGTGTCTGTTTTGCTGTTCTCGGCACTCGAATAGTTGCATGAACTCGTCAGACGATCTCCCTGCTGCGAGTACAGTGTGAGTCACTTAGCCCAGTCAATAGGGCGGTGCTAGCCGGAATAAAGCTAGTTACAAGAGCACTGGTTTCATGAAAGCTAGTGAGAAATGAGAGTCTTCGTGTCTTCCGAGTCGCCATCCGAGAGCACTGCCCGCAGCAGAGATCAGGTATTTCTAGTGATTAAAGATCTGCTCGCAGATATTTTGGAAGTTGAGCCCGGCTCCATCAACGAGGGCGATTCCTTCGTGGAGGACCTCCACCTTGGCTCGCTTGAACTCATAGAACTCGTCGAAGCAATTGAGGAAGAGTTCAGTCAGCTGTCAGATGGGTTCCGCATCGAGGATGAAGACCTTGAAGACCTAAAAACGGTTCGTGACGTCGTCGACTATGTACTCCCAAGAGTCTGAGGTTCGTATCCTGACTCCTAGGGAGCAACTCTGCAGTTCAATCGGGTACCAGTTTGCTGATCCAGAGCTACTTGAGCTTTCGTTACGGCATCGTTCTTGGTGCGCCGAGAATGGCGGGGCCGCATCGAACGAGCGGCTCGAGTTTTTAGGTGACTCAGTGCTTGGCCTCATCGTTACCGACCACTTGTTCCGCTCAGACCCAACGACGAGCGAGGGTGTCTTAGCGAGAAATCGCTCTGAGCTAGTGAGTTCCGTTGCGCTGGGAGGTGTCGCTAGGTCTGTGCAACTTGGGGCAGCGATGTTGCTTGGCAAGGGTGAAGAGGCCACTGGCGGCAGAGATAAGACCTCGATTCTTGCGGATGGCATCGAGGCTGTCATTGGGGCGGTCTACCAAGATGGAGGCATCGCCGCCTCTACCGTAGTTGTTCTGGATTTATTGGATGATCGAATCCAAGATGTCTTGTATCGAGGCTTCGCAAGTGATCACAAATCACAGCTACAAGAACTCAGCGCCCGCCGTTTTGGACAACTTCCAAGGTACGTGCTCAACGCTGAAGGGCCCGAACACCAGAAGCGCTTTCGTGCGCAGGTTGAACTAAACGGTGAACTGTGGGGCACCGGCGAAGGCAGCACCAAAAAAGAAGCCGAGCAGGCTGCGGCCGAGCAGGCTTTTGAATGCTTGGGGCGAACAGACTCTGCTGGATCACCTCAAGGTGTTTCAGATCTTCAGGACCCAGAACAAATGACAATGGCTTCCCTGGCGGTGTCGGACCGCCCAGGAGCCCCAACTCATCCGACGGAAACTACCCAGGGGGGTACTCATGCCTGAGCTTCCAGAACTCGAACTTTTGCGCCGTGACCTAGATCGAGAGGTTGGCGAGCGCAAAATTAAAAGCGTCGAGGTCCTCGCACCTTCAATCGCCAAACACCCAAACAAGAAGGGTTTGATTGCTGCTCTTGATGGCGTCAAACTCAGCGGGGTCACCCGTCGGGGCATGTTGCTTATCTTTCATGTTGAAGGAGATCGCGAACTCGTTATCTCTCTCGGGGAGCACAGCCGCATGACTCGTAACCAGCCTAAAGAGGCTGTAGTCACCGGAACTGCGCTCGTGGTCTCCTTCACTCAAGGTGGGCAGCTTCGACTTGTGGATCCGAAGAAAGAAGCAACTGTCGAACTCGTACCGGTCGAAGAACTCGAAGTCCTACACCCCGAACTTCTTTCGCTTGGCCTTGACGCAATTGAGGAGCCAATTTCTTGGATCACCTTCGGCGAGCGGCTGATGAGTCGAGATGGCAAGCTCAAATCCATTCTGATGGATCAGAGTTTCTTAGTCGGATTCGGTCCGATCTACTCGGATGAAATTCTCTTTCATGCTGGGCTTCGCTTCGACCGCAATACCTCAAGCTTGTCGGCTCAAGAGGTTCGCCGGTTGTACCGCGCCCTTGTCGAGACCATTCATGAGGCTGTCAAATATAGCGGGACTACCTTAGAGCCAGATGGGTGGGTAGGTCTGTCTGGTGAGCCGGGTGATTACCTGCAGTACATAGCGGTTTACAAGCGTGATGGGCAGATGAGCCCCCGGGCTCGTGGTCCTATTGTTAAGGCTCGCTTTGGAAGCGGGTACACCTACTTCTGCGAGCAAACGCAGGTCTAGCTAGAGCATTGCCGAGCGGCAGCAACGCTACTTAGGTTCTGTCTCGGCACTTGCTCAAGGTCTGATTTACTCTGAGCTAACTTGTCCCTTTCGCCAACTGTGTTTGTTCTTCACAAGAACCTCTGGGAGCACCGTGTTTCTAAAGACTCTGCAGATGAAGGGTTTTAAGTCCTTCGCCGATGCAACGACGTTGTCGCTAGAGCCAGGAGTGACCGTTGTGGTTGGTCCAAATGGCTCTGGCAAGTCCAACGTGGTTGACGCAATTGGTTGGGTGCTCGGAGCGCAGAAGCCCTCTATCGTGCGCTCTGCAAAAATGGACGATGTCATCTTTGCTGGTACCTCAAACCGCCCTGCTCTCGGCCGGGCTGAGGTATCGCTCACGATAGATAACTCCGCGGGTCAGTTACCGATTGATTTCACCGAGGTCACTCTCAGCCGTTTGCTGTTCCGCTCTGGCGACAGCGAGTATTCCATCAATAACGTTCCTTGTCGGTTGCTAGACATTCAGGAACTTCTCTCGGACTCGGGAGTCGGTCGTCAGCAACATGTCATCATTTCTCAAGGCAACATCGACGGTGTACTAAACGCCCGCCCAGAAGACCGGCGACTGATCATCGAAGAGGCCGCCGGCGTCCTGAAATACCGTCGGCGCAAGGAACGCGCTGAGCGCCGTCTGACCGCAACCGAGGTAAACCTGACGCGCATACAAGACCTGCTGAGAGAGGTACGTCGTCAGCTACGGCCATTAGAACGCCAAGCCGATGCAGCGCGTCGCCACGGCGACTTAGTCAGCGAGCTGACCGCACTCAAGATCTTTTCTGCTGGTCGAGACCTTTCCCGCCTGCGCGTTCAGTTAGAGGAATCTGCAAGATCACAAACCGAGTTGCGTGGCCAAGATCAGCAACTTCGGGCCAAGCTTGCAGACCTTGATGCGCGAATCCTTGGTTCCGAGGCTCAACTCGCTGCGCTCGGAGGGCGAGATGTTGGGGATGCCCTACTGCGCTACGGAACCCTTCGAGAGAAAGCTAGCGGGCTGCTAGCGCTGCTTGCGGAGCGTCGGCGTGGTGTTGAACGAGAACTCAATAGCGCCATTGATGCAGCAGTGATTGCAAGCCTTGAATCAGAGCAGGCGCAACTTCGAGATGAATCACATCAAGCCGAGCAAGAGGCTGGCGGACTTATTCTGCTGATAGGTGACTTGACTGACTCGGAATCGGAGTTAGCTCAGGAACGAGCCCTCTTCGAAGCTGACTGGGCTGATGGGGTTCCCGCACCAACTGGTAAAGCTGCAGGGGTTCGCGGAGAACTCGCTGCACTTCGCTCTGCCATCGATCGAACGGCCAATGATCAAGTACGACTTGAGTCTCGACGAGGCTCGTTGGCAGACAAAGTTGAGCGACTCAACACAGAGGGGCAACGGTCACGTGAAGAGCTTGCAGCTGCAGAATCCGCAGTTCACAGCATTGAGCAAAAGGCTACCGACTCGGTGGCTGAATCAGTCAGCAAGGAGGCCATTCTGAGCAGTACCGAGGTGGCCGCAACAGCTGCCGAGTCAGAGCACTCCGGTTGGGCGGCTCGCGTAGAGGCCCTGACTTTAGCTTTGGATGAG
>JBBDMQ010000167.1:0-4417 GCA_040878245.1 Microthrixaceae bacterium | reverse complement strand
GTGAGGGCGGTCAGAGTCAGGGTGGTCAGCGTCAGGGCGGTCAGAACCAGGGCAGCCAGAAGCAGGGCGGTCAGCGTCAGGGTGGCCAGAAGCAGGGCGGTCAGCGTCAGGGCAATCGGCCACAGCCAGTAGAGGCTGTACTCCTTGACGAAGATCCCCTTCAACTCGACGCAAACACCCTCAAGCAGCGAGGTGGCAAGAGTCGCAACGGGCGGGCAGTTGGGCGTTTCCAGATGAATGTACAGGTACGAGACGAAGCTACCCAGATTGCAATTATCGAGGGACGTTCACTCGTTGAGCACTACGTTTCAAAGCCCACCGATGACACAACGCAGATTCACGGAAATATTTATATTGGCAAAGTAGAGAACGTACTCCCAGGCATGGAAGCAGCGTTTATAGATATCTCAACTCCGAAGAACGCAGTGCTCTATAGAAGCGATGTAGTGCATGACGTATCTGAACTTGATAAGCGGGCTGAACCGCCAAGGATCGAGGATGTCCTCAAATCCAAGCAGTTGATTGTGTGTCAAGTAACGAAAAACCCCATTGCGCATAAGGGTGCTCGACTCACTCAAGAAGTCTCGCTCCCGGGTCGCTTTGTAGTACTTGTTCCAAATTCCACAACCTTTGGTATTTCCAAGCGATTGCCCGATGATGAGCGTAAGCGTCTTCGCCAGCTGCTCGACCGTGTCAAGCCTAAACAGCATGGCGTTATTGTTCGCACAGCTGCCGAGGGAGTCACCACCGAGGAACTTGAGCGAGACGTTGCGCGGCTAGTGAAGCAATGGGACCGCATCTCTGAACTAGCAGCAAAGCAAAATCGACCCGGCTTGTTGTATCGAGAGCCGGAGTTGGCCGTTCGCTTTATTCGTGAAGAGTTCAGCTCTGAGTATCGGGCCGTCGTCATTGATGACGAAGCACTGTATGCAGATGTGAAGGAATACGTCGAGGCTGTAGCCCCTGCACTTGCCGAACGCGTCCAGTTCTACGATCGCAGTGCAGAGTCACTCTCAATTTTTGAGCGCTTTCATGTTATGGAGCAGCTTGCAAAAGCTGTGGATCGCAAAGTGTGGTTACCCTCTGGCGGATCGCTCATTATTGAAGCTACCGAGGCGCTCACTGTGATTGACGTCAACACTGGCCGAAATGTGGGTTCCTCCAACCTTGAAGAAACCGTGTTTCGCAATAACCTTGAAGCTGCAGAAGAGATTGCACACCAACTGCGACTGCGAGATATTGGTGGAATCATTGTCATTGACTTCATCGATATGGAGATCAAAGAGAATCGAGACCAAGTGGGTCGAACGTTCCGTGAAGCGCTGAGTCGTGATAAGACCCGGACTCAGGTTTTTAGCATCTCTGAGCTTGGTCTCGTTGAAATGACGAGAAAGCGCATCGGCGAAGGTCTTCTTGAGTCTGTTTCAACCATCTGCGACCCCTGTGAAGGCCGCGGTGTACTGCTTGCCTCAGAGTTCTTGACGTAGTGAACAGGTTCTCAACGTGCAATCAATAGCCGCCCTCTATTAGAGTAAGAGACCGTATGTATGCAGTCGTGAAGTCCGGTGGAAAGCAATATCGTGTCGAGCAGGGCCAGCGCCTGCGTGTTGAGCGCTTGGGTGCGCCAGAGAGCGAGGTTGAGCTTCGCCCTGTCATGTTGGTAGATGGCGACACTGTGCTCGCCACACCCGAGGAACTCAAGGGAGCTACCGTTTCGGCTCGCGTAGTAGAAGAGGTCAGAGGCCCCAAGATCAACGCCTTCACCTATAAAAACAAGTCTAATAACCGTCGGCGGTGGGGTCACCGTCAGACGTACTCGGCAATCGAGATCACCGCAATCTCTCGAGGCTAGGGGTTTCCCCAGTTCTCGAAGTCGGTTCGGTATCTACAAGCTAGGAAGAGAAAGCACTCATGTCGAAGACCAAAGGTGGCGGTTCTACAAGGAACGGCCGTGATTCAGAGAGTAAGCGCCTTGGCGTCAAAGTATTTGACGGCGGCGTGGTTCACGCTGGTGCCATCATCGTGCGTCAGCGCGGAACACGGATTCATCCTGGAGAAAACGTCGGCATCGGCGGAGACGACACCCTGTTTGCGCTCGCAGACGGCAAGGTCAAATTTGGCTCTCGTCGTAATCGCAAGATCGTCAACGTCTTCCCAGCAGCCGAATAACTCCTGTTCTTAGTCGCCGTAGTTAGGACCCGCTGAAGCAGTGCTGACGGTCGATTAAGGGCGGATAGAAGAGCAGCTAACTCTCTTAGAGCACGCCAATGGGAAGATCTATGCTGCTCCAGCCCAAAAGCTGTTGGGCTTGCATAAATGCATAGCGATCAGTCATGCCACCCACATAGGTGACTGCTTGGGCGAGAGCCGCAGGCGAGTCTGATTCAAGTTGTTCAGAGTTTGGCCCCTGTCGAAGGTCTTGAAGGCCGGGCAAGGAACTGGGGTTTGTTCCATGATGCTCAACTAGCGCTTGAAGAATACGAATCACCGTCGCAGATTGAGCGAGTGACTCTGGTCGCATGTAGATATGGTCGTAATTGAACTTTCTGAACTCAGCTAGCGCCTCTGCCAAAGCATCAGTCATACCGATCTGACCGGTCTCTCTGGCGGCTTGAACCACTGCAGCAATAAAGGCGCTCAGTTGTTGGCTTCGTCGCTCGCCACAGCGTTCGCGCACCAGCGCCGGCAGTTGCTCGGGTCTCACGATGCCAACGTGGGCGGCGTCTTCAAAGTCGTGACACACATATGCAATACGGTCCGCCCAAGACACAACTTCTCCCTCGGGGGTCAGCGGGGCGGGCCGAGACCAAGAGTGGTTACGAATCCCATCAAGGGTTTCGATACACAAGTTGAGCGGTAGCAGCACAGTATCTGCACCCCAGACGGCGTGATCATAGCCACCCTCAACGTACGGACTGAACGCGTCCTCGCTGGCATGGCCACCAGGGCCATGACCACAATCATGCCCGAGGGCAATAGCCTCAGTCAGAGCAAGATTGAGGCCAAGCGAGCGAGAGATTGCAACTGACACCTGTGCCACCTCTAGCGCATGAGTAAGTCGGGTTCTTTGGTGGTCCTCGGGGAAGACAAAAACCTGGGTCTTCCCCGACAGGCGTCGGAATGCAGGACTATGAAGAATACGGTCTCTGTCTCGCTCAAAGCAGGTGCGTTCGGGATCTGGATCTTCCGCTATGGCGCGAGTGCCAGCCCCAGATGATGTAGTTGCCCCAGACACCAAGGTGAGTTCCTCAAGGTGCTCACGAGTTGCCCTATTCATATGGCTGTCAGCCTTGATGTGAGCTGTGGAATCATGATGCGCCAAGCGGATGGGTGCCTCTGCTATTTGGTGGCCACCCATAGTCGAAGCCCAGACTGCCGTACGGTCCTCAGGCCCTGAGTTTTTGTTCGCTGCTGAGTCGTTCACGTCTCTACTCTAGAAGCCTGCTGCGACACTCAAAGAGCGCAGTCCCATCTGGTTGGCTTCGGTAGCGCTCAGTAGTTCTATCCTTATGATGTGTCGAACTTTGTAGATGAGTGTGGTCTGAACGTCAAGGGTGGAGATGGGGGTGCTGGGTGCACCTCTTTTCGCCGTGAGGCACATGTGGCCATGGGTGGTCCAGATGGTGGGGACGGTGGATCGGGCGGCGACGTCTGGCTAGTTGCCGACCGCAATGTTGCATCACTGTTGTCCTTTCGAGATCACCCGCACCGAAAAGCAACAAATGGCGCGCACGGGTCAGGTAAAAAGAAGCATGGTCACGGGGGTGACGACCTATTTGTGCATGTGCCAATCGGTACCACCGTTAAGGATCGCAATGGCGAAATCCTGGCCGACCTTGTTCATGACCATGACCGTTGGCTTGCTGCAGAGGGGGGTATCGGCGGCAAAGGTAACGCTAAATTTTTGTCTAATAAGCGCCGTGCACCCGGTTTTGCAGAGCAGGGCGAGATCGGGCAAGAGAGGTGGATGTGGCTTGAACTCAAGCTCATGGCTGATGTGGCTCTTGTTGGGTTTCCGAATGTTGGAAAGTCCACGCTCATTTCCCGAATCTCTGCAGCTCGTCCAAAGATTGCCGATTATCCCTTCACTACGTTGGTGCCAAACCTTGGAGTGGTCCGCATTAACGAGGGAAATGGTGTTGCCTTCGAGATGGTAGTTGCAGATATTCCTGGTCTGATTGAAGGCGCAGCAGAGGGCCGTGGGTTGGGGCATCAGTTCTTGCGTCATATCGAACGCGCTCGAGCGCTCGTGCTGCTGCTCGACCTTTCTCCTCTAGCTGAGCGTTCCCCACAGGAACAAGAGCGAGTGCTCTTAGCCGAACTCGAGAGCTATCGCCCAGACATGTTGGAGCGCCCACGCGTTCGCATTGGTTCGCGAGCCGATATGGCCGAGACGGCAGAGCTTGAAGGTTTTGAA
>JBBDMQ010000166.1:0-4419 GCA_040878245.1 Microthrixaceae bacterium | reverse complement strand
TTTACTAGCGGGCAGGCTAGCCAAGATGGGCTCGGTCTGTACTGTCACATTGGGCAAACCTCAGATGCCCTGTCTGCTGAGGCTCCTGCCTCCTGATTTGGCACAGCAGCAAGTAATTCAGCAGGACCTTCTTTACTGCAGGGGCAGTAGAATGAGGATGTGAGGATCAACTCCGATCAGATGCACAGCTCATTAGTAAGTACTCCTCTCAGCCCATGGAGGCTGACGGCAGTACTGCTTGTGGGCTGCGGCGCAGCAGTAGCTCGGATTGGAAGTGATTCACCCCAGGATATAGCTCGTTCCTCAGCGCTGCTTTTGCTCGGACTGCTGCTGATCTGGTTACTTCGGCCCGACAGCCTACGGACACACCGGTGGCTGACCTTGATCTCGACTTGCCTAGTCGCTGTTATTGCAGTTGCTGCATGGATGCTGGGCTTTGCCTACCCGTTTGTAGTGGCTCTAGTTGGGACAGTGCTTGCATATGGGGCCCTCGTAAGATGGTCGTTACCACTCCGCTGGCCACAACGAAACTCAGCCCTTGCCGGACTTGCCCTCGGACCACTCCTTCTGTCGATGATTCTGTGGTACCGGTCACCCTCAATCCTCACCTTTTTACTGCTCGGACTTCTTGCCACAGCGTTTTTAGAGATGTACGCGCGGGCTCACCTGTTAGCTGCCAAAATTGACTCAGGGGTTGCTCGTGCAGCTCGTGCGGTAGGGCAAGGTGTGACTGCAGTCCTTGCAGGTTTGATCATGATTGTGGTGATCATCCCCGTCAATCTGCTCTCTCGACTGTTTGGCTACTCCCCACTCAATGGGGGATGGGCGACGAGGACTTCGGCCTGGCTGCAAGCGCCACAGCAACAGATTCACACAGGCTCGGGTCAGCCCGCTCAGGCTCGCAGCATGGCAATGAAAGAGCAGAGACCCACTCAAAGGGTCCGGCTGCGTGGGCATCTTCGATTGTTCCTGCCTGCTGCAGTGGTTCTCCTTATTGCTTTGGTGTCAGGGGTAGGGCCGCTCAAACTGTCAGTATCTGACTCCGAGCAAGAGGTTCTCACAGGGCAAGACCGCCCGAGTACGTTTACCCGCCCGTTTGAGGATGACCCTGCTTTTGAAGATGCACCATGGGCAAGAAACCTGCGCGTCAACC
This sequence comes from Microthrixaceae bacterium, assembly GCA_040878245.1. Lineage (GTDB taxonomy): Bacteria > Actinomycetota > Acidimicrobiia > Acidimicrobiales > Microtrichaceae > IMCC26207. The sequence continues at coordinate 3,266 of JBBDMQ010000166.1, read as the reverse complement.
TGTTAGATGCGTGGAAGAACCTTGAGTTCAACGCAGCAGTGGGCGGCTGGCGAATCAAGGACGTGAACTCGCAGTACATCAACGTCCGCAATGGCCAGCGCCGCACCACTGCTCCAGACCCTGCGCTTGGATCTCCCATCGTCATTTGGTTCTTCGGTGGCTCGGCGGCGTTCGGTGCCGGTCAACGAGACGAGCACACCATCCCATCTGAGCTGGTAGCGCTAGCAAAGCAACAGGGCCTGCCGCTAGAAATCCACAACTTTGCCGTACCGGCCACCGTTAACTGGCAGTCGGCAATGCTGCTGATTTCACAACTACAGGGTGAGCAAAAGCCTGACCTCATTGTGATCTACGACGGTGCAAATGATGTTGCGCTTCAAGGGGTACTCGAAGCGCAAGGCAAGGGAGCCTCTGCCCAGCCGGCGTCTCTACTTGACGGCGAGCTAGACCAGGTTTTGAGCCAGCGCGCAACCGCCAGAGCTGCTGAATCTACTTCTCAACAAACATTGCTGCCGCCAAGCGAAGCTCGCACTCCCGATCAAAAGCGGAGCCCAGAGGCTTCGGGGCAGGTACTCCTAGAGCGGTACAGCCGGGGGATAGAAGTTATCAGAAAGTTTTCTGAACTCTCCTCTGTGCCCGTGGTGATTTTTTGGCAGCCAGATATTCGGACAAAGCAGCCCCAGACAACCGCTGATTCGAACACACTCGCTGCTGTCAAGGTAAATGAAGATTCGATAAAAGTCTGGACTCAGACTTCGGATGTAGTTCGATCTGGGCTGAGTGCGATCGGCGTGACTGACCTCTCGGGGGTTTTTGATGGTCAGACCGAACCCATCTATTGGGACACCGTGCATACCAACGAACTTGGCTCCCGAATAGTGGCAGAGAAAATGTTGACAGAGTTGCAGCCAACTTTGTCAAGCCTTCAGCAGCAGCGGGGGTAACACGGGGAGTGGAACTAGTCGGCCAACACAGTTGTGCCTTGATCCGTCCAGTCGGGTTGCTGCCGTTTATCGAACAGGCAGTCCTCAATCACCAAGTAATCCATCTGTGTTGTCATAAAGCAGCGGTAAGCATCTTCAGCAGTCAGCACGATTGGTTCTCCGCGAACATTGAAAGATGTGTTGACTAAAACTGGGCAGTCGGTGAGTCGCTCGAAGGCAGTCAGAATGCTGTGCAACCCAGGGTTCCGTTGAGCATCTACGGTTTGAATCCGCGCCGTACCATCAACGTGAGTTACTGCGGGTAGCGGTGAGTCCACATTCTGAAGCTGTGCCGAAAGATCCATAACCTCCGCAGGGTTTGGGTTGCCAGAATCCGAATCAGCCGAATCGACAGCAGAAGAGTTTGGGTGACCAGAGTCTGTAGGTAGGTGAACTCCGCGAACCGGTGCCACGAAAGACATATAGGGCGAGGGCCCATCAAGCATGAAAAACTCAGCCGACCGGTCCTCGAGAACTATTGGGGCAAACGGCCGAAATGACTCGCGATTTTTGATGCTCAGATTCAAGCGGCGCTGCATTGCAGGGGAGCGAGGGTCTGCCAATATCGAGCGGTTGCCTAACGCCCGAGGCCCGAACTCCATTCGACCAGTGCAGAGACCAAGGATTGCATCCTCTGCAAGAATTGCAGCAATCTGCTCTGCGAGTTTCTCGGGATGAGTCAACTGTTCACATGGCCGGCCAAGTGAGCGGAAGGTCTCGGCAGTGTTCGCTGAGCTACTCGTGGAATCGCGTGCCGTGCTCAAAGTAAAGGCACTGCTTGGAGTCGGCCCAAGGAGTGCGGCCTCCATTGAGTCCTGACCTTGTGGGTCGGGCCGTTCGTTGCCGTAGACCTGATGCCAGGCCCATAAGGCGCATCCAAGAGCAGATCCTGCGTCTCCTGCTGCGGGCTGCACCCAAATTTTTCTAAACGGCCCCTCACGTAAAAGGCGACCGTTTGCCACGCAGTTCAGGGCAACACCACCCCCGAGAACAGCCTGAGTTTCACCCGTGAGTTTTTGTGCATGATGCGCAACTCGCAGAACAATTTCCTCAAGCACAACCTGTATGGAGTGAGCTAGGTCGCATTCTCTTCTGGTAATCGCTGCCTCAGGGACTCGGGGTGGCCCGTCAAAAAGTTGGTTGAACTTTTTGGAGGTCATGCGCTTGCCTGCCAAGTAGTCGAAGTAGTCAAGGTTGAGCGTGAACGAACCGTCCTCTCGAAGATCAATCAGTTCACTAAAAATTTTCTCCACATATCGAGGCTGTCCAAAAGGAGCAAGACCCATCAACTTGTACTCACCGCTGTTTACGCCAAACCCGCAGGCCGAGGTAAAGGCTGAATACAACAGACCTAATGAGTCGGGAAACCGCATCTCTTGCAGCAGATCAATCCTTGATTCACTGCCCACACCAATAGAAGATGTCGCCCATTCGCCAACACCGTCAAAGGTAAGAACAGCGGCTGAATCAAAGGGTGACGGGTAAAACGCCGCCGCAGCGTGGCTCATATGGTGCTCTGCGTACAGGGTCTCTTTGGCAGGTGAACGACCAAGTTGCTTGAGCGCACGGTCTATTCCGTAGGACACCCAAAGCTTTCGGCGAAGGGATTCCTCCATGGCCTGAGGGAAAGTACTCATCCCCTTATAACCAATTGAAGCAAAGGTTTTGAGCACTCGAACAAATGAGCTGAGTGGTTTTTCGTAGTAGGCCACAGTGAGTTCGGCATCTCTTGGAACGTTGCCCTCGAGTAGGCAGTACTCGATTGCTTGAACGGGTAGTGACGGGTCGTTTTTCTTACGAGAAAATCGCTCCTCTTGAGCAGCGGCCACTACTCGGCCATCGCACAGCAGTGCTGCTGCTGAATCGTGGTAGAGCGCACTGACCCCTATGACAAAGTGATGATCCATCGAGCTAGCAGCTCATCCTCTTAGAAGAAGGTATACACGGCATAGGGGACAACAGCTTGTGTTGCAGTGCCGAGCGCAATTGCAACCATGAGTAGAGCTGCAACTGGAATGAGCCACCATGCTTTGTTGATCCTTGCGTAGACAACAAAATCAGCTGCCAAGCGAGCTGCGTGACGAAAGAAGAGCACGTAAAGAACCTTAGCCCCGAGTCTTGGGCAGGCCTCGTTCCGTTGACGGCGTGAGCCACCCGAACCTAGGCAACCTTCGCTGGCCAGGAAGACCAAGTCAGTTTGAGCCCGTCACTCAGCATGGTCTGTATCTTCCAGTCAAGAAGTTCTGCGGCTAATACTCCGGTTGCGCTGCGAGAATGCGGCTC
>JBBDMQ010000165.1:0-4454 GCA_040878245.1 Microthrixaceae bacterium | reverse complement strand
GCGGTCGAGCGGGGGTTGGGCGATGGGGGTTAGGGTTTCGTGATGGACACGAATAGCACTTTTTCGATCAGCAATCTTTTTTCAGTCACTGACAAGGTCGCTGTAGTCACTGGCGGGTCGCGCGGAATCGGTCGGATGATTGCTTCTGGATTAGTGCAGGCTGGCGCCAAGGTTTACATCTCCTCTCGGAAAGCAGAGATCTGTGAGCAGGTAGCAGTCGAGCTTTCAGCCGACGGAACCTGCATTGCTCTGCCAGCCGATTTGTCTACTGCCGAAGGCGTTCACCAACTTGCTCAGGCAGTAGCCGACCGAGAGCAGCAAGTAGATATTTTGGTCAATAATGCAGGTGCAACTTGGGGTGCCCCGTTGCTTGATTATCCCGATGAAGCTTGGGACAAGGTGCTTGGGACCAACCTCAAGGCAGTGTTCTCTTTGACAACCGAGCTGATGCCTTTACTCAAGCAATCTGCAAGCAGTGATGACCCAGCGCGTGTGATCAATATCGGTTCGGTTGACGGCATTCGTGTTCCTGATACTGAGAACTATGCCTACTCGGCTAGCAAGGCGGCAGTTCACATGCTCACTCGTCAGCTAGCACACCGTCTTGCGAGTTCACACATAACCGTGAACGCAATAGCCCCCGGGCCATTTCCCTCAAAGATGCTTGCGTTTATTCTTGACGAGGAGGGTGGCGAGCAGATGTTGTCCTCTGGGGTTCCGCTCGGTCGTATTGGTAGCCCTGAAGACGTTGCTGGAACAGTGCTGTATTTGTCCTCACGCGCTGGAAGCTATGTAACAGGCTCAATTATTGCGGTGGACGGCGGCATTTCTACTCACGGCTGACCCGCTTCCGGCGAGCTCACGAGGGATAAAAAAGTTTACATCCACGGTTCATCAGCAAGGCCGAGCTCGGGCCAAGGTCCTGCTGCTATTGGCTGGCAATTTCCCCAGCCAGTCCCTCCACCCACCGGGTCAGTGACTCGCACTGCAGTGTCACGAATCTGGTGTAATCGCCGAGCCATCTCCGCTGTGCGGCAGTCCTCTATTCGCTCTCCGTCAAGGTGAAAGTCTCCTCGCCATTCGCCATGGTGATGGCCATCTAAGCCAAAGTACAAACCCGCACCAAGTTGAACTCCGGTATCGCCAAGCACCTCAATATGGATTGGACGTTCAGTGCCATCCTGCATAGCGCCCATCACAGTGCCGCCAAGAAGGCGCCGGTTTTTGGGATCGAATTGCAGGTCGGGTTGTAAGTCCAGAATTGGGTCGACGCTGCCATCGGCATGTTCGATTCCAGCTGTCACCGTTTTTTGAACAAAGCCCGGAATCTGAACCAAGGTGAAGTGAAGATGCAGTGCATACTGCGAGCCGTCGGGCCGCTCCATAAGGGCTGGGCACCAGATCATCATGAAGCCCACGCCTGCCGGGAAAGCGTTTGCGTCTCCTCGATCAATTGCAGGCGGACCCACGTCGTAGCGGACTCCCCAAGAATGATCGCGAGTGCTTACCCATGACTCAGGGGTTACCTCGGTGCGCTCGCCATCGAGTTGAATCCACCCGCTAGCAACCCCTGTTTGGTGGTAGCGCACTAGGTCTGCAGAGACCCGGTACCCATCTCTGAGGTGGGTGCGCTCCTCGAGGCGCGGTGGCACGACGCCATCAAAAACAATCTCAAATGAGATGGGCTGAACATCATTTGCCGCTAGTGAGAATCGCACCTGATGGAGCGGTTCGAGCACCTGATAGCTGATTGGCCCAACAGAGGTTGACTCTGGTTCTGACGACAAGCTTCGGCTACCTCGAACTGTGGTTTGTTGTGCACCACAACTCACTGCGGCGTATGCATCCAACACGTTGCGGTTGGGGTAACGACCAAGTCCAAAGCCGATTTGTAGGCTCCCGTTTCGGGCCATTGCCATGGCGCAAACCTTCTCTGTCCAAGCTGGATCACTCGTCCCGACTACGGCAAAAGTGTCGGCAATCTGATGATTGAATCCCTCATCAGCAACCCCGAGTGGGCCAATCGGATTGTTTGTCATTGCTTTGGTTCCTCCAGGGTGAGCCGAGTAGTGCTTACCCTAGTTCTGACGCTCTAGATCCTGAGCGGGTCGCAGCACCTGCTGAAATCTGCTGGCATAGTGGTATGACGAGTTCCGAGCAGCCCGCAACTGACCCCTCAACTAATCCCGCAACTGAACCCGCAGATCAACTTGGCGCCGAGACTGAGCAGTCGAGCCAAATAAGCGTTTCGGCTCAGGAGCGTGCTGCTGCAACCGAGTTACTTGCCCTCTACGCAGAGGCCATCGATGCTGGTGACTTCGAGGGTGTGGCTGATCTGCTCTCCGATGCCGAATTGTTCGATGATTCGGGCAACCTCATTGCTCAGTCCCGATCAGAAATACTGGCGCTCTATACGGCAATGACTCTGAAGCACGCTGATGGAACACCGATGACAGCACACGTGATTACCAACGTGATTGTCGATACAGCAGGCCCGAACAAGCTGCAGATGAGGTCAAGATTTACTGTGTTTCAGGCCACGGACTCGCTACCGCTGCAGGTGGTGGTAGTGGGTAGGTATGTGGATACCTTGACGCTCAAAGATGGAACATGGAGGTTCACTACCAGAGTCATGATGCCGCAGGCTTGGGGAGACGTGACCCAACATCTGAGCTTTGACCCACGTAGATAGCAGCTAGCCCAGATAACAGCTAGCCCAGATAACAGCTAGCCCAGTTAACAATCAGCCCAGTAATCAGCTACTCGGTTGGCTCTGCGCCGCTGGCTTTGTTGTCCTTGAGTTTCTTGTTTGCAACAACACAAGCCAATACAACACCGATAACAATCCCAATACCTAAGTAGAGAGGCAAGCGACTCTTGCCTGCTGGCTTGGTGGAGTCCTGTTCACCGAGGGTTGAATTGATATTGTTCCCACCTTCTGAGCGAAGCATGTCCGAGGGTGATAACGAGGGTGACCCTGAATCTTCTTGATCAGTGCCGGCAGACGCTCCGGATGCCGGTACGACCGGATCAGCTGAATTTTTTGCGCTGTCAAATCCTTCGACAAGAAAAAACTCTCCGCTGGCTTCTGCGCTTGGATTTTGGGAACTGAGCGCTACAGACCATTCCCCGGCTGCAGGCAAATCAATATTTGCTTCATACAGTGAGTTCTCAGTGCCCACAGACTGAGTGTCTGCGCTCCTCATCGAGGAGAGTGGAATGGGTCCCAAGGTCTGATCAGACGGCCCGGTGAGCGTGGCACTCACGGTGGCTGTCTCGGCAAGATGCCCGTCCGAAATGTACAACACGCCCGCTTGAATGAGGACACTTGTTGGACCGGTCTGTTCAGCCTTGGTGAGCTGTACCTCTCCCTCGCCGCCATGGGCAGAGGCGGTTGGAACAAAAACCAATAAGGCTGTCAAGGAGGCAATCACAGCCAAAGGAATTTTCATATCTGTAGCCTGCATGATGGAGCTTCTGGTGAGCAAGCCCCCGCCAGCAGCCCCTGACATAACGCCCAGTTGCTAGTGCAAGATCTGCGCTAGCTCACGTGTGTCTGCTTGATAAGCGCCCTGAGGGTCCTCGGGGTCGCACAGAGTTGTTGCATCTAGGTACACCCGAGGTGTGCGGTAGAGGTAGGCAACAGCTTTTGCATGGTTCGGCGTCACATAACGATCTTCTTCGTTCTCCTCGAGCCAAGTGCGCAGGCGAGGAGCATGCTTGGCGCTCATGTTGGGGAACAGGTGATGTTCAACATGGTGGCTGAAGTTGAAGTGCAGGCGATCAATGATGGGCAGTGTGGTCACGCTCATTGAGTTTTCGATGGGGTCATTCGACTTTGTCATGGGGCGCATGAAGTGGTTGGTGGCGATGTACCCCATCACGAGGGCGTTAGTCACCATGACCGGAATCGCAACAACAAACAGTGAGTAGAACGGTCCGGCTAGCACGCCAACAGTAATCCAAACTGCCAAACAGACAGCACTATCGATGATGGCCCGGCGGCGATTAAAGCGTGCAAAGGTTCTCATGTACTTGGCCTGAATCCACAGAACCACTTGGCCGTGAAATGTAAACCAGTAGCCGAAGAAGAAGACGCTTGACCAATGGCGAGAACCAGGAGCCAGGCGAGCTACAAAGCGAGTTGATGGAGCCTTTTCAAATCGCGACACTGTTCCAAAACTATCGGGGTCAGAGTTGCCCATATTGGTCTTGCCGTGATGAATCTGGTTATGCCAAACCCGCCATAAGGATGGGGACACAAGCATTGGCGCAAATCCCAAGTAGCCAAAGAAATATTGCAACCACTTTGACTTGACCACAGCGCCGTGAAGGACCTCGTGGGCTAGAAAGCCCATCGAAGCAAAGCATTGTCCCATCACAAGTCCAAGCAGTACGCACAAGTACCAAGGTGGCCGGACCACGATGATGGTGGTCCCTGCAGCTAAAGCGGT
>JBBDMQ010000164.1:0-4466 GCA_040878245.1 Microthrixaceae bacterium | reverse complement strand
AAAGCGCGTCCGGTCAAAGATTGAGGATGACCCTGCTAGGCCTATGCGAATAGTGACCATTCGCGGTTTGGGTTACAAATACGCCAACAATCGCTGAGTGCCCGAACGCTGGACATTCCGGGACCGTATTGCGTCGGGGCTTCTAGCATGGGGCACATGTCGTCATCTGCACCGCGTTCGAGAGCCCGCTCTCGCTTTGGAGTAGATCCGTCGATTCCCTTTAGTGGTCTTGCGCTGACGCATGTGCTGGCCACCGCTGGAGATGCGCTTGTTGCGCTGGTACTCGCCGGATCACTCTTTTTTTCTGTAGATCCATCCGGTGCCCGTTGGCGAATTGCCCTCTACCTTCTTTTTACCATGGCTCCGTTTGCCATTATTGGACCGCTCATCGGGCCTGCAATGGATCGCGCGAAGGGTGGCCGAAGATGGATGTTGGTCGGTTCAACAGTTGGCCGAGCAGTAGTTGCGTTGGCCATGATTGCTAGCGCCGGCTCAAACAGCCTGTTGCTCTTACCAGAGGCTTTCGCCATGCTGGTTTTTGCAAAGTCATATTCGGTTGCCAAAGCGGCGATTGTGCCAACTGTTGTGCAGACAGATGCAGAATTAGTTGAGGCCAATTCAAAACTGCAGCTTCTAGCTGGCCTGGCCGCATTTGCAGCAGGAGTTCCTGGGGCGCTTGTTTTGTTGATTGGCGGCCCAGCTGCAGTCGCTGCACTGAGCGCCGTAGTTTTTACAGCGGCCTCAGTGGCCTCGCTTCGCGTGCCGGTGACGGTGGTGGCTGCCGAGCAAGAGGAGGAACAGGAAAAGACCGAATTGCGAGGCGCCGGAGTTCTTGCCGCATCTTCTGCAATGGGAACACTTCGTTGGATTGTTGGGTTTGTGACCTTTCTTCTTGCCTTTGCACTTCGTGGTGTATCGGGAGAACTCGGTCTGGGGATGCAAACGGGGCACCTGCTTCGGAACCCTGACGGCAGGTTCGAGACTTCATCCCTTGCTGCTCCTGGAGTGCCACCCATTTGGCAGTTTGGAGTAATTATTTTGTTGACTGGCATCGGAGGGCTAGCCGGTGCCGCAGTTGCACCGTTTCTTCGCCGGCACATTCATGAAGAACTGCTCTTACTTGGCGCACTTTCCCTAGCGGTAGGTGGTGGCTTAGCGGGCTTTGTATTTCCTGGGTTGGTCGGTCAAGCGTTGTTAGCCTGCACGATTGCGATGGCCGCCGCCTCTGGCAAGCAAGCCTTCGACGCTGTTGTTCAGCGTGATGCGCCCGATGCTAACCGGGGACGCTTGTTCGCCCGATTTGAGTCAAGATTTCAAGTCATTTGGGTGCTTGGAGCAGCCCTTCCCGTGCTGGTATCCATGCCAACTCGTTTTGGAGGGGCAGTGGTGGCATGTGTGGCAGCAGCGGCTGCAGTTTTCTTTGGCTTGGCTTTACGGGCAATGAGAGTCGGACAAACTCCTCGTCGCATACCAACGGTGAAGTCAGTGACAGAAACTGTCCGTCAGGCCCGACATGTCAAAAGGAAACAGTAAGGCGGTTTTTCTTCAAGAGAGTCAGTCCAAATCGGGAAAATCGGGAATTTCAAACTCGGGTAGTTCATCGAGTAGCAGCTCATGAGACTCAATGCCCACTCGTGCAATCCAAAGTCCAGGTGCGTCTAGTTCTGCTGGCGTGGGAAGGTGAGTTTCTTTATTCCAGAGATGACTCAATGCTTCAGTTCCGCTGCGTTGGACGATTCCATCGATGAACGCAGATCCGCGATCAAAAGTACTCTGCGAGAGTTCAAGTCCAAAGAGTCGCTCGACGAACCTGCTCGCCGGTCCGGCCTCAACGCGTCGGCGTCTGAGGGCTTCGGTGACTCGTTCATATTCGGGAATGAGCCGAGCTCCGAGAGTATCAAGGACCCAGTCCACATATCCCTCAACGGTGGCTACTACTGCTTCGATTCGGGGCATCAGCGCACGCTGCTCTTCTGACTGCATAGCGCTGAGCAAGACATCCGGATCTCCGGCAAGACGCTGCAGGGCTTCAAGCTCGGGTTCTGATCCTCCGAGGTCCTCATCCACACCAAGGTCCCTCATTCGGCGTTCAATCTCTGCGGGGTCTTGACTGAATGCCGAGACATACTCGCCGAGTAAACCATCAAGATGAGCGTGCACATGGTCAATGGTCAAAACGTGCTGGTGTGCAACATCTGACAGGCATACCCATAACCGAATTGCCTCTCTCGGCAAGCTCCAATCATCGGCGAATGCGTCGACGTTACGAAGCACCAACGTGAGCGGTTCCTCTGCAGTACGTGGCAGCGGAAGTTCGTAATGACCAAAAGCGCGAGTTGCAAGGTGGCCGGCCGTGCTGCCTGCCATCATCCCTAGCAGCATGGGACCCATCATGGCCATCAGTTGTTTAATGAGAGCTTCGGGTGGCATGCCAGGTAGTTGCATCTGATCTGGATGCACCTGATCAAAACCTTCCTCTTCGATTGCGCCGAGTTGGGATTGCAGGGCAGCGCCAATGGAGCCCGACAGTTCCTCAAGCAAAGGGCGTTCCTCATCTAAGAACCGCTTCGCCCACTGGGTGCGATTCAAGGCCTCTATACGAACGGTGTGTTCCACAGATCGGCCGGTGACCTCTCCCACGTGCAGTTCAGCTACTCGTGCGAGTTGCTCAATCGCTAATCGGTCAGATGGGTCGACGTTTGGTTCTGGTTGGCCTTCAGTAGCTATCGCTCCGGCAAGTTGCAGTGCAGTATCCCAACTGCCAGCGGAACTCCCAGAGAACATTTTGGACAGATCTTGAAGGAAAAAGTTCATTGACTCAAACGGGTTGTCTTCCCCAGATGAATCAGAACCGAAAGGATCAGAGAAACTCACAACAACAGGGTAGATGTCTGCAGGCATGGTTGACGCTCAGGTAGCAACTTGGCTGAGATTCTTTGTTGGCTAGGTGGGTTATCGCAGGGCCAAACCCAGCGCTAACAGTGACAGCGCAAGTAACAGCACTGAACTGCCAAACCAAGCAGAGCGAATCTGGTCAAGCCGACAGCGAGACTCGAATCCCACTTCGCTCGGGTGCTGCCAAACTCTGTGCGCAAGAGGTTGCGATGCGTCGTACGCGCTGCCAAGTTCTTCTAAGTCGCGCTCACTCATTCACCGAACGTTAGCTAGTACACCCAACATCTTTGTCGCGGCTTCGCTATTGAACCTTTCCTGAGGTCAGAAAATAATCTGAAGTATCACCCCATGGCAGAGTCGACGATGTGAGACGATGCACCTAATCTTTCCTAGAATAAAGAGAGTTCATTGACGCAATGATGTTCTTCCTCTCTCACAGATCTGAACCCACACATGCTGAACCCACATGAAGCGACTGCATACCGAACTGGCCCTCTACATGAAGTGATGGTCATCTTCGGTTCTTCAAGGTGTGTGCAATGAGCAACCTGTGGTACTTGCTGATTGTGGTTGTGTTGAGCTGTGTCGGCATGCTTCTGCTGTGGGTAAAGAATAGGGATCCAATCTCGCCCGGGTCATCGGTGGATCAGTTTCAGGACAAGATGCAAGCTCTAGCTCCTCAAGAAGACGAGCCCGGTGACAGTCTGAGTAGCTCAGTCCCGCCTGAGGTCCCTCGACAACTTCGGGGAGATTGACCTGGCACGCGACCTAGCTATTGATCTGGGTACCGCCAATACGTTGGTTTACGCCAGAGGAGAGGGGATCGTCTTGAACGAGCCCTCTGTAATCGCGCTCAATAGTCCGACGAATCAAGTACTTGCAATGGGTCGTGATGCTTGGAAGATGATTGGTAGAACCCCTAGTTACATCGTTGCCGTACGACCACTACGCAAAGGCGCGATCACCGATTTTGAGGTGACCCAAGAAATGATTCGGCTGCTGTTGAAGCGGGTGGGAGTCAATAGATTTAACCGACCAAGGGTGGTGATCTGCGTTCCATCAGCCATCACTGCAGTAGAAAAAAGGGCAGTCACTGAAGCAGCTCGGAAAGCTGGCGCAACAGAAGCTCAGTTGATTGAACAACCTATGGCCGCAGCAATTGGCGCGGGACTTCCCATCAATGAGCCCATTGCAAACATGGTTGTAGATATTGGCGGTGGAACCTCAGAGACTGCCTTGATTTCATTGGGGGGAGTCGTTGCATTACAAGCAGTTCGCGTGGGCTCATTCGATATCGATGCTGCCATCATCACGTATATCCGCCGCGAATATGGGATCGCTATTGGCGAACAGACTGCAGAAGAAATCAAGATATTGATTGGGTCGGCTCATCCCACTCCAGAGGAGGGTCGAGCTGAGGTGCGTGGCAGAGAACTGATGTCGGGGCTTCCGCGAACCATCATCTTGTCGGCCGCCGAGGTAAGAGTCGCCATTTCTGATCCGGTGAATGCCATGGTCGACTCGGTGCTGGCCTGTCTCTCTGAGGCGCCACCTGAGCTTGCTCAGAACTT
>JBBDMQ010000163.1:0-4510 GCA_040878245.1 Microthrixaceae bacterium | reverse complement strand
GTAGAAATAGTTCCATACTTAAAGGTGATTCGGGAAGTGCGAGAGTGTAGGGAATGAACGATTCTTGGTGGCAGCGGAAACGTAATCAGTTGCAGAATGCCGCGACTCGCCGGGTGAAGGGGTTTCCGCAATCAAGTAATAGAGCATCATCCTTTCATTTGAACTGGCAGATTCCATCGCAAACTAGCGACGGCGGCAGCGTCCAAAACGGGCTGACTGCTCTTGAGGTCACCCTTGAGGTGCTTGAACCACCGAGCGTGGATCGCTTGTACTTTTGGGCAGTACAGGCAAATTTTACCGACGGCCAACTCCGGCAAGCTGGCGGCGCTCACCTTGGTTTGCAGTGGCATCCGGGCCATCCGGGATGTACTGCGGTCAACTGGGGAGGCTACGACCATCAGGGAACAATTTTGTCTGGATCCGAGTCTGCCTTGCCATCCAAAATGGCCAACCCGAATACCAGAGACTTCTTCTGGCAGCCCCGAGTCCCATATCGACTCAGAATTGAGCGCATCACCTTGGGCAGCCAGAGTTTCTGGCGCGGCAGCGTGACTGAGGTGCAAACCGGAGCAATCACAGTGGTTCGTGATTTGTATCCGACAGGTGATTTTATCTCTGGTGTCACGATGTGGTCCGAGATTTTTGCCCGGTGCGATGACCCATCTGTCGCAATTCGTTGGACAGATGCTCAGGCAGAGTTCTTGGATTCAACGGTGTTGAGACCTGCTGCCTTTTTGGTGAACTATCAATCTCATCAAGATGGCGGCTGCGCAAACAGCGACTCTTTTTTTGACGGCCTCGGCATAGTCCAACGCACAGCAGTTCAGCGCAGCACGCAACAGGGTCAACTCATTTTGGGGGAGCGCGGCTAACTTAAGCGCTCATATGAGTGATGCATTAGCGCAAGGTAAAGAGTCTTCACTGAGCTACAACTTGGCCGATTTGTGGGAGGCAGTCTCTGATCGGGTAGCGGAGCGAGAAGCAATTGTCTGTGGCCCCCGCCGTCTGAGCTACCGACAGCTCGAAGAGCGGGCCAACCGCCTAGCCAATCATTTGCTTGACAAGGGAGTTCAGCCTGGCGAGTTTGTGGGCTGCTATTTGACCAATTGCACTGAATACCTTGAAACCTTGCTCGCTTGTTTCAAGATTCGTGCGATTCCCGTGAACATCAACTACCGCTATGTCACTGAAGAGCTTCGATATTTGTTACTTGACTCTGGATCAGTGGTCTTAGTGTGCAACGAGGAGTTTATTGACCGAGTGAGCAGTGTTGCCTCGGAGATACCTGCGCTGCGGCACTGCATAGTGGTAAGCCCTGTTGCTTCCGAGGGTGATGCTGCCCCCGTGATGTCGGCAAAGGTTGCAGATATTGAGTCACTTCCTGACGCGATTTTCTATGACCAAGCAATCGCTGCGGCATCATCAGATAGACCAGTGATTTCTGGTCGTGGCGATGATGACCTGTACCTGCTGTACACCGGAGGAACCACTGGTATGCCAAAGGGTGTGATCTGGCGGCAAGCCGATGCATTTTTTGGCTGTATCGGCGGCGGTGACCCAATGCGTATGTCAGGTCCGGTGTCTTCGCCCGAGGAAACTCTTGACCGAATCATTGAGTTTGACTTTGTTTTTTATGCGCTTGCACCGCTTATGCATGCAGCTGCGCAGTGGGTGTCATTGATGTGGCTGTTATGCGGTGCAAAGGTGATTTTAAATTCGGGCGGATTTGACCCTATAGAGATTTGGAACACTGTTGATGCCGAAAAGGTTTCAATTATGACGGTGGTTGGCGATGCGATGGCCCGACCGTTAGTTGATGCTTGGGATGCTCATGGGCCCTTCGAGATTTCGAGCATGTACTCGCTCTCAAATGGTGGCGCTCCGCTCGCCCCTTCACTGCGGGATCGCCTGCGAGAGATCGCTCCAAACGCAATGCTTACCGACGGGTTTGGCTCATCCGAAACTGGCATTCAGGGAAGTCGGCGACTGTCCCCAGGTGAAGACCCAGGAAAGGGAGTTCGCTTCGATAACGTAGAAGCTGGAACGACGGTGCTTGATGATCAGGGTGTGGCAGTCCAGCCAGGCTCTGGAGTCGTGGGACGCATCGCTCATTCGGGATATATACCGCTGCGATATCACAACGCACCGGAAAAAACAGCCGAAACCTTTGTAGTCATCGGGGGGACTCGGTACGTTCTGCCAGGGGATATGGCCATGGTCGAGGCCGATGGTTCAATCACGCTGCTTGGTCGAGGTTCCGTCAGTATTAATACGGGCGGCGAGAAGGTTTACCCCGAAGAAGTCGAGGCGCTCCTGAAAGGCCACCCTTCGGTGTATGACGTCTTGGTAGTTGGTGTCGCAGATGACCGATGGGGTGAACGTGTCACTGCAGTGGTTCAGCCAACTCTGGGCAGCACTCCGAGCTTGGAGGAGCTTGATGCGCATTGTCGCGGTCAACTCGCGGGCTACAAAATCCCTCGGAGCCTGATACTTGTGGAGCAGATAGTGCGCTCACCCTCTGGCAAGGCTGACTACCGTTGGGCAAAGTCAACTGCTGCAAGCAGCGTTACTGACTAGCCGCCTTCTCTCCACGGACCGAGGTCAGAACGAGGAGCAGCACGCTCACAATTAACACGATGGTAGCTAGCACATTGACTTGCGGTGGGAACGATACGCGAAACGCGTTATTGACTTGAATCGGAAAGGTAGTGAACTCGCCCTTGGTGAAGTCAGTCACGATGTAATCATCGAGCGACAGTGCAAAGCTGAGGAGTGCTGCGGCCATGATCCCGGGGAGGATGAGCGGGAACGTGATCTTGCGAAAGCTGCGCCAGGGTGAGGCGCCAAGGTCCATCGCAGCATCTTCGAGTGTCCAGTCAAACCCACGAACCCGAGCCTTGACGGTGAGGGCAACAAAGCTGACGCAGAACATCACATGCGCAATCACCACAGTAGAAAAACCGAGTATGACGTTGCGACCCAAGAACAGTTGGTAGAGCGAAGCACCCAACACAATCTCTGGGGTGGTCAGCGGTAGCACTAAAAAAACCTCGATTGAACGAGAGCCCGTAAAGCGGTAGCGAGCGAGTGCAATGGCAACGAGCGAACCCATAATCAGCGCAATGCTGATAGAAAGCACGGCTACCTCGAGGCTACGGATGAAGGCATCGGTCAGTTCTTTATCTTTAAACGGGTCGAGCCAGTTGTTGAGTGTGAATCCATCCCAGCTGATGTTGTACCGGCCAGCAGGATTGTTGAATGTAAAGACCACGATGTTGATCAGCGGCAAAAACAAGTAGATGTAGACCAAGAAAGCAAAGGCCGCCAAAATTCGACGCCCCCAACGAGATCCTGCAGGACGTGAGGATGTTGGACCCTTGCGGGGCTTACTCGGCGTTTCGAGCTCACGCAGCAGATACGGCGGTGCGGCGCCTTCAGACATCACCATGCGCAAACCTTGCAGCGAGAAGCCGAACTCTTCCCTCTCATACTGCGAGCCCTTCGGTGCCGAGGAACTTGGAATAGATCAACACCAATGTGGTGATGATTGCCATGAGCACAAGCGAAAGAGCCGCTGCTACCGGGTAATCGAATTGCACCAGAAACTTGTTTTGTACAACGGTGCCAATCATCGAGGTTTTGGGCGACCCCAAATAACGGTTATTCAGGTAATCCCCTGCTGCTGGGATAAACACCAGCAAGCTGCCAGCAAATACTCCGGGCATGGACAGGGGTAACACGACTTTCTTAAACGCTATCCATGGGGTGCTGTACAGATCTGCTGCGGCCTCGGTGAGGCGAAAGTCGATCTTCTCGAGGCTCACATAAATCGGCAGGATCATGAATGACAAAAAGTTGTACGTCAGGCCTCCGACGACGCCTGCTGGCGTTGCGAGCAGGCGGAAATCCTGCGGAACGAAGGGTATGGCGTGGATGAGGTTCAGGACCAAGCCATCATCTTTCAGGATTGACGTCCAAGCAATAGTGCGAATCAGATACGAGGTAAAGAAGGGCACTACCACGAGCCCAATCAGCAGGTTCTTCCATCTTCCGCCTTGGGTAGCAATCCAGTAGGCCAACGGATAACCGATCAGAATTGCAGACAATGTGGCGATGCCGGCGAAAAGAAATGACCGAAAAAATTGAGGACCATAGTCGGTAAAGGCCGAGGAGAAGTTTGAGAACTGCCAAGAGAACTCTGGGTTGGCGAAGCGGCTTGCCTTTGAGGACAGCGCTGTGCGAACCAGAATCATCACGGGCACCAGAAAGAACAGCACTAGCCACAAAATGCCAGGGCTCAGAAGGCCGTAGGGAGCCCACTTTCCTTTCCGGAGTCCGCGATCATCTGAGTCGCTATTTGCTGTCATCAGACCCGAACCTAGGCGCCAGTGATGTCGGCGAACTCGGCATCGAACAAAGCTTCTTCTTTGTCATCAAGGTTGCCCCAAGATTGCAATTTCGCCAGTGTGGAAGCGTCTGGGAATATGAGCTGGCTATCGGCAAGCGCTGC
>JBBDMQ010000162.1:0-4533 GCA_040878245.1 Microthrixaceae bacterium | reverse complement strand
CAACCCTCTTCGGATTGCCGCACATGAACATGATCAGATTCGCAAGGACGTAGTCGCAGCAGACAACTGGCATGACCGGCTCTCGTTTGTATTTCGCGGACCTGGATGGGCGTATGCGAAGCATGCAGAAGCAGAGAGTGGCGAAGCCGCACCAATTGAGACTTCCGCTGAGTTTGCGACCACTGCCTAAAGCAAAGGCAGCAGATACCAGACTGAGTTGCGAGCAAAGCCGGCCGTGAGTGCCCTGTGGAACCGCCGTTCAAAGCCATCAGAGTTTTGATCTAGGCGACAGAAGTGCCACTATCTGAACCTGCCAGACTCGTACCGAGGAGATTTAGATGTCTACTGATGTTGTTATCGTTTCAGCCGCTCGCACCCCAATCGGAACCTCTTATAAGGGCTCCCTGACAGGCGTCGATGCTTTTACTTTGGCCGAGATTGCCATGGGGGCCGCAGTGGAGCGCTCTGGTGTTCCGGTAGAACTTATTGAAGACATCGGATTTGGTGAATCAATGCAGGGTGGCGGCAATATCGGTCGCTATGCCGCAAACCAACTCGGCATGATCAACCTTCCTGGCGTTGCAATGCAGCGCTGGTGTGCTTCTGGCATGGCAGCCACGCAGTGGATTGCCGCAAATATTGCTGCCGGAATGATCGACGCAGGAATCGGCGGTGGCGTTGAGTCCATGTCAACTGCCCCGGGTACTTCTAAGCCTGGCCCAGATGGTCAACCCACCTTTTGGTTATCGCCAGCCAACCTAGAGACGGAAGATGCTCCGCCCTTCAACACGGCGAAAGGGGTCGGAGACAACGCAGCGCGCATGGCCGGCGTTACCCGTGAAGATGCAGATGCTTGGGCTTACCGCTCCCATATGAATGCAATACGCGCTATCGACGAGGGCCGATTCGATAACGAGATCGTGCCAGTCACACTTCCCGATGGCTCAATCTTTAGTGTGGACGAGCACCCGCGTCGCACCTCCACCTTAGAGAAGCTTGCAACCCTTGGGTTGCTGAATCCACTTGACGAGGGTGCAACTACGACAGCCGGCAATGCGTCTGGTTTGAATGATGCGGCTGCCGCTTTGGTACTCGTGAGTCGAGACTTCGCAGAGGCTCACGGACTGAAGCCGTTGGCAGTCATTCGCGGATGGGCTTCAACCTCTCATGCTCCAGCAGAAACCGGATTGAGCCCCAGCACGGCCATCCCTGCAGCACTCAGCAAGGCCGGGTTGAGCATCTCTGACATCTCGTCATTCGAGATCAACGAAGCCTTTGCATCTGTTCCTGTGGCAGCAATCAAGATCCTTGGACTCAACCCAGAGATTGTGAACGTGAATGGCTCTGGCTGCTCGCTCGGTCACCCCATCGGCTGCACCGGCGCAAGAATGATTGTGACCATGATCAATGAACTTGAGCGCTGTGACGGTCAGTTTGGCGCTGTTGCAATGTGTGCTGCTGGCGGCATGGGTTCAGCCACCATCATCGAACGGGTCTAAGCAACTACAGGACGTTGTTCCAGTATGTACCCTCAAGCATCTGCTCAAGGGTGGAGCGATGCATGATCAAGTCATCGATGTCTTCGGGCGTTTCGGCTTGACCAAATTTGATGGCACGACGCTGCACTTGGCTCATGATCACACCGTGTCGAAGCGCAGCGTACATCGTGTAAAAGTCCATATCTTGCGGCGTATATCCAGACTTGGTCTGATACATCTGCTCAATCTGAGTGCGATGCATGAACTCGGGCATCCCATCCAAATCCATTGAGTGCGCAATATCTTCAAAGAAACGGTGCAAGAAGATCATCCAGGCTAGGTCGACCTCTCGAGGTGCAATACCGGCCATCTCCCAGTCAAGAATTGCGATTGGCTCAAAGTCGGCATACATAGCGTTTCCGATTCGTGCATCCCCCCAACTCAGACCGGCCGGACCCTCTTGTTGAGGCCAGTTGGACTCGAGCCAGTCGAAACACTTCTCGATGAGTGGCGATCGCACACCGTCGGTGGTCACCCAGCGGTAGTAACCGCGAAGTTCGGCAACGTGGCGGCGCAAAGGAGTATCCCCCTCAGCTGTAGAGATGAGGAACCCGAAATTTTTCTCGGCCTCTTCAATCCCATGCAGAGCAACAAGCGCATCCACAGTGGTTTCTTCTAAGCGGCGCTGATCCTCGGAAGAGGCGTCAAAGAGCCAGTTATCGCCAAAGTCGTAGGGCAGAACATCGGGGGGAACGACCCCATAGGCACGGGCCATCACAAAAAACGGAGCGCCAATATGTGCGGGGTCCTCCTCAAGCCAAAACACCTCTGGTACTGGCACATCACACAGTTCTCGTACCTTGGCCATGACAGAAAACTGAGAGTCAAAGTCGTACTTCTCAAACACAGGTACTGCCGACTCATCTGGGGCTATGCGAAATACCAACGGGTGAGCTACGCGATCTCCATCTTCGACCCAACTGGCATCGACAAGCACTGTCTCGCTCGACATTCCGTTCGACTCAGGTACATGCACCTCATCAACTTCAGGTTCGCTGCCTGCGGGCAGCTTGGCCGAAAGCCACTTCTGAATATCAACTTTGGTTTTCACCGGGTCCCGGCGAGACAAGTCCGGTCGGGCCGCTTGAGCCGAATCCACAGTGGGCGCTTGCTGTTCTTCTGTCACAGTTGCTTCTCAGTTCTTTGGATGGGCCCGCCGTTGTTCAGTTCATGCGGGGTCATACCTCTGAGCATATTGCTGTTTCGGTGACTCAACATTTTCATTGCTGAAGCTCTGAGGCCTTGCTCCAAGCATGTGACATAGCAACTACCACTTCACCCCGAGATTTATGGTCGATGACTACTGACTTCGCGCCGTATAAACCATATCTATTCTAATTATTGACTAAGTCCAGAATTAGTACTAGTATGATATTTGTGATCAGCCGACCAATACCGCAACCGCAGACCCACGCAACGTTTAACCAGTTGAGCTGCGTGAATCAGTTAAAGAGTTGCGGGCTGCAAGTGACCGCTCAGCGTCTAGCGGTAATGGAAGCTGTCTCGGCAAGCCCTCATGCAACTGCGGAAGAACTGACCGCAGTAGTGCGCTCCGAAATCGGCTCAATCTCTAAACAAGCGGTGTACGACACGCTCGGGGTATTCGCCGACAAGGGTCTGATTCGGCGCATCCAGCCCATTGGTTCAGTTGCACGTTACGAAGATCGCGTGAGTGATAATCACCACCATTTGGTCTGTCGAGGCTGCGGAATCATCCTGGATATCGACTGTGCCACTGGGCTAACTCCATGCCTGACTGCCGACAATGACCACGGCTTTGAGATTGATGAAGCCGAAGTCGTGTACTGGGGCCGATGCTCCGGATGCAAGGCCTGAGCTCACTTCACCAACTAGCTCTCCCAATGAACTGCCCCAAATAACCACAGCCTCAATTAACCACAAGCCCAATTAACCACAAGCCCACACAAAAACCCTGAGGAGTAAGTGATTCACATGAGTAACGAAGAGAAATGCCCAGTGCTTCAGCACAACCATTCGGCCCGTGGTAGCCAAGCCAATCAACATTGGTGGCCAAACCAGCTGAACCTCAACATCTTGGACCAAGGTTCGACCAAATCCGACCCCATGGGCGCTGACTTTAATTACGCAGCCGAGTTCGCCACTCTGAATCTGGCTGACCTCAAAGCTGACCTCACCGCCCTCATGACCGACTCCAAGGAATGGTGGCCCGCGGATTACGGCCACTATGGACCGTTCTTTATTCGCATGGCTTGGCACTCTGCCGGCACCTATCGAACCTATGACGGACGGGGTGGAGGTGCCTCTGGCAATCAACGTTTCGCTCCGTTGAACAGCTGGCCCGACAACGGCAATCTTGATAAAGCTCGTGCGCTCCTTGAGCCAATAAAAAAGAAGTACGGCCGCAAGATCTCTTGGGCTGACCTGATGATCTTGACTGGCAACGTTGCACTTGAGTCGATGGGTTTCCAGACCTTCGGATTTGCTGGCGGTCGTGAAGACGTCTGGGCACCCGAAGAAGATATTTATTGGGGACCAGAAAACGTCTGGCTGGATGATGAGCGCTACACCGGCGATCGAGAGCTGCTCAACCCGCTGGGTGCAGTTCAGATGGGACTCATTTATGTGAACCCTGAAGGGCCAAATGGCAACCCCGACCCAGTGGCCTCGGGTGCTGACATCCGAGAGACTTTCGGCCGGATGGCAATGAATGATGAAGAAACTCTGGCGCTCGTTGTAGGTGGTCACGCATTCGGCAAGATGCACGGTGCAGGACCCGAGTCAGAGATGGGCCCCGAGCCAGAGGGCGCACCCATGGAGCAGCAACTGCTCGGCTGGAAGAACGGCTTTGGTACAGGCATTGGAGTGCACACCACTACGAGCGGCTTTGAAGGTGCCTGGAACTCCACGCCAACGAAGTGGGACAACAACTACCTCGAGACGCTGATGGATAACGACTGGGTTCTTACCGAGAGCCCTGCCGGTCACAAGCAGTGGACGGCGCCCGCTTTGGCAG
>JBBDMQ010000161.1:0-4548 GCA_040878245.1 Microthrixaceae bacterium | reverse complement strand
AGTTCACCTCACGAGAGGAACTGCTACCTACGATCGAAGCCTGTGTTCGCGTTTATGAACAAACAGGCAACAGAGACAACAAACTGCGCGCACGAATGAAGTGGGTAGTTGGCGAACTGGGCTTTGAGGAAGTTCAGCGCCGAGTCTTTGCCTCGAGAAAATTCCTGTTGGCTTCGTCAAGCTGGCCCGGTGGGATCCCTACAGAGGTGGCCGAGTTAGGAGATGCTCCAGCCGGGCAAGGTGGAGTGGTTGAGGGTTCAGTCACTCCGGTTGGCCAAGGGCAGCCAGTGTTTCTACGTGGGTTGTCACCGCAACTGCGCTGGAATGAGGCAAATGTCGTGCGCGGCGTAGCTAATGGCACCGTCTCTGCTTTGGCTTGGTCACGGCTAGGTGATGTCACCGCTGATCAGTTCCGCGGTATCGCAGCAATCAGCAGAGATTTCGATGTAGAAGTTCGCATCACCAATCGGCAGAACTTTATTTTGCGAGGTCTTTCCGAGGAACAGCTCAACGAGTTGTACCCCCGGCTTGAGGCTATTGGCATGGCCGAACCTGGCGCCGAATTGAGTCGAGACGTAGTTGCTTGCCCTGGCGCAGATACCTGCAACTTGGCAGTCACACAGTCTCGTGGTCTTGCGCAGGCAATAGGCGAAGCACTCGAAGCAGCTGGATTAGCAGAGGTAGAGGGTGTTCGAACCAATATTTCTGGCTGCACTAACTCTTGCGGGCAGCACCATATTGCTGACATCGGATTCTTTGGCGCCGAGCGTCGAGCACATGGCAGGTCTGCTCCGGGCTACCAAATGCTGCTTGGAGGCTACGTCGGCCAAGAGCAGATTGAGTTTGGCAAGACGGCACTTCGGCTCCCTGCAAAAGCTGCACCCGAGGCCACCGTTCGAGTCATCCGTCGCTACTCCGAGGAACGCGAATTAGGAGAACAGTTCCAGCAATGGCTTCAGCGCTCCGGAGGCGCAAAGGGCGTAGCAACTTGGCTGAAGGACCTTGACGTATTCCCCACACCAGAAGAGAACGAAGATTTCTACGTTGACTTCGGAGAGACGGGACCATACGAGAAAGAACTCGGTGAGTCGGAGTGTGCAGTCTGATGGCGCAGCACACCCTGAAGGACTTACGAGCGAGTAGCGAACCCCGAGAACCCCTTCCCGGGCCATTTCAAGCTGCACAGTTTTCTGATGAGCAACTCGCTGTGCTGAACAGCGAGTTTGAAGAGTTCACTGCTGCAGAGATTCTTCGGTGGGCAACAGAGAGTTTCGGACCGCATCTATCTCTTGCCGCATCAATGACCGACGCAGTGCTGATTGATCTTGCTGTCAAGGTTGCACCTGCAATCGAGGTGGTCTTTATAGATACTGGGTACCACTTTCCAGAGACACTTCAGACCGTAGAATCAGTGCGTCGCCACTACGGTCTCAACCTTCGCATCATGACTGTTGCTACTCACGATGAGGAGCTCTGGAAGGTGGATCCTGCAAACTGCTGTTCAGCAGTCAAGGTCGGTCAACTTGATCGGGCATTGGCAGGGAAATCCGCATGGATGTCTGGACTTCGCAGAGACGAGTCGCCGAGCCGTCTGAATTCACCGATTGTTGCACGAGACCTGCGTGGACTGATCAAAATCAATCCGCTAGCAAACTGGTCAGCAACCGATGTGGAGTCATACATCAGGGCTCAAAACATTGTGGTCAACCCGCTGATCAATCAGGGCTACCCGTCAATTGGTTGCATGCCATGCACCAACAAAGTGCTTCCCGGGGAGGATGTCCGGTCGGGCAGATGGACCGGCAAAGAAAAGACTGAGTGCGGATTGCATCTGAGCTAATCCGAGTGGCTCAAGTCAGGCGCGACGGGACTGAAATTAGAGATCTCTCGGCAGCGTCTCTGGAGTGGCAGGCTTACCGTCAGACCCCTTGGGATGCTGGTCATCGAACCATTCTGGACCTGCCCACATCCAGCCGTCTGAGATAACAGCATCATTTACCTTGCGCCGGGCAAACCCGTCTTTATGGTGATAATCCCTGGCCATATCTCCGGTGCGTGATCGACCTGGCATCTGAAATCCATCCCCGGAGTGCCTTCCACGCTTTGAGAAAGGCCCAAACTTTGGGGAGTCTGAGTTTGGCACCATACCCACATGATAATCCCCGATCTGGAACTCCTTCATGGTTTGTACGGTCCACATCCCGTAGACCAATGACATCAGCTGCATCGATGCCTCGTTGTCGACATGCGCATAGCCGTAGACCCATCGAGCCTGAGGGAAGAACTGATCTACAGCAGCGCCCATCTCGAAGGCCATGGTGATTCCCACAGCATTTCGGCGGAAGTCTTTATGCACCCAGAGATCGAATAAAAAGATTTCGTCTTTTGCTAGCTGAATGGGTAGCAGCCCTCGTTTGCCATCACCTGGCACCGGGGATTCGCTGAGTAACCACATTTTGCCGATAGCAGTGTCAGTTGGTTTATGGATTGCCAGAATCACGATTGCACCTCGGGCAAAGGGGCCTTTCATGAGTTCTAAGCGACGAGCAGGCTCAAGGGCGACGAGATGCCGATCTGTTGGATCGAAGACCACCTTGAAATAAAAATCCTCACCCGCCGAGATGATCTCATCGGCAATGAGTGGCAATGGTCGAACCACGATGGCACATTCACTGACTTTGGGCTTGAGCTCCTCAGCCTTGGTTTTGAGCTTATTCACTAAGGACATACGAACTCCCCTGCTTCGATCCGACTCTCTAGGCTACCGAACTCTCGGCCATGTTCCCACAGACACGACCAATCACTCCTCTTCAGCACCTAGCGCAGCAGAATTGTGCCGAGCTATACCAAGTTATCTACAAAGCGCTCCAACTGGCGCAAA
Organism: Microthrixaceae bacterium; assembly: GCA_040878245.1. GTDB lineage: Bacteria > Actinomycetota > Acidimicrobiia > Acidimicrobiales > Microtrichaceae > IMCC26207. The sequence goes on along the minus strand of JBBDMQ010000161.1, from coordinate 1,667 downwards.
TTGCGACACTCAAAGGCCCCATCGCAATACGTGGCGTACTCCCCCACGATTGAATCGCCGGTATCCCAGTAAGCCTTGGGCTCGGGATTGAGCCACCAAACATGCCTGGCCTTGTTCCGGATTTCTTTGATGACCCAGTTTTGCGAGGCGTGGTAGTTATTTCGTGCATCGCCGAGGATGATGACTGTGGTCTTAGAACTGACATCTTTGCCGTAGCGTTCCCAGAACACTTCAAAGGCATGACCGTAGTCAGAGTGCCCATCCACCCAGATCACATCAGCCTCACTATTTACCCGAGCAATAGCCTCGACAATGTCGTCTGTGCCTTCAAAAAACCTTGTTACTTCATCAATGCCATCAATGAATACGAAACTGCGGACTCGAGAAAACTGCCCAGAGATTGCGTACACAAGGTGCAAGGTAAAGCGTGCGAAGGCTGCTACTGAACCCGAAATATCGGCGATCACAAAGATCTCAGGCTTTGAAGGTCGCGGATACTTGAACTTGGGTTCGGCGGGAACCCCTCCGTAGCTCAGGGAGTGACGCACCGTATTGCGAAAGTCCAAAGCTCCCTTTCGGCCATGTCGACGTTTACGGGCAAGACGAATTGCCAACCGTCGGGTCAAAGGTTGCAGCGCTTTGCGCAACTGCACCATCTCTTCACGACTTGCGTGCATAAAGTCAATATCTTCGGGTAGCGGCTTGCGCAAAGTTTTTGCCATCGCTTCTACCCCACGATCCGCTACCAAACGGCGTCGGATCTCTGACTCAATCTCTTTCTTGAACGAGTCGATTCTGTTCTCATACTCGTCTCGCTCAAGTCGCTCTTCAAGCGGGGTGAGTGGCTCTGGGGACTCCTGCTCTGCCTGCTCCATCAGGCGCTCAAGCATTCCTTCAAGGTCTAGGTTTCTCATTGTGCGATACAGGTAATAGGTGCCTCCAACTGGCCGTCCAGGCTCCATCCCCGCGTATCTGCGAACTGACTGCCGGGCTAGGGCACGCATCATTGCCTGGTCACCTTGCAGTAGTGACTTGAAGAGCATCTCGGCAAGTTCTTCTGGGGTGAGCGGCTCGCCAGAGCCTCCCTGAGCCTGCTGACCCTCTCCTTGACCCTCCGAAGCCTGCGCTTGATCATCATCAAGAAGTGCAAGATCTGCTGCATCAGCATTCAGTGCATAATCAGGCCCTCGAAGCGAGAAGTACACCTCGAATACGGTTTCAAATGCGCGCCAGTGCGAATGATTTTTTACCAGCGTTGCAGCGAGTGCATATTTAAATGCTTCACGATCGCCCAGAGGTATGTACTGAACGGCCTCCATGGCATCAAGGTTTTCGGTCAAGCTGACCGGCAAGCCAGCTGCCCGTAACTCAACGATGAACCCCGCAAGCAGCTCAAGTAGCGATTCACCCGCAAGGTCGGTTGCCTCGGCTGTCATCAGACTTAGGCTTCCCGAGACAGCAAGCCGCCCCCGCTGAACGACTTCTGCTCAGCCGCGAACTCTTTCACTACTTTTTGAATATCACTTTGGTACTTCAACAAGATGTTGACTGTTCCCGTTGCGGTCTCAGCATCTATCTGCTCTACCCCGAGCAGCACCAACGTATTTGCCCACTCAATTGTTTCTGAGACCGAGGGAGCCTTTTTCAGTTCAAGCTGACGAATCGAT
>JBBDMQ010000160.1:0-4550 GCA_040878245.1 Microthrixaceae bacterium | reverse complement strand
CACAATCCTCCAAAGGCAGAGAGCTGCCCATAACCAACATCGTCAAGCACAATCATCACAATGTTGGGGGCACCCTCGGGAGGCTGCTGCCTAGCTGGCCAAGCCGGAACCGAACTCTCTGTGGTGCGACCGATAGTCCCTGGAAAGGGTTCATCTGCGCCATAAGTAGTAAAGGATTCAGCCATGTGTGAACTCACTTGGGATCATAATTGGCGAGTGTAGATGCATTGGCTATGTCAATAGTTTGTCAAGTCATTACTTGGCGCCGAATAACCGAGAATGCTCTCGGCCACACGCCGACCAGAAAACATTGCACCTTGAATTGACGGCGTATCGCGATGATCGCCGCATACAAAGAGTCCATCCCCAAGAGCCACCTTTCGCTTGGGTGAAAAGGGCGGACCGCTGTCTGGTTGTGCATGCGAAATAACGTTGGTCTTGAGATGCGTCCAAGCCTTCACCTGCGTGCCAAACCAACCGTGCATCTGTGAACGAACTGCTTGAACAAGTTCAACTTGGTCAGCTTGATGTACTGGCCTGCCACCCAAGTGTGGGCAGGCTGCCGCAATGAGTGCTCGATCGTCAGGGGAGTATTCAGGCGCAACATTGGTCATCACCGCAAGATTGAGGGTTGGACCGCTCCGGCAACTGTCAAGTGCTATCAGCGGTCGAGTAAAGGGTGGTTGATCTGCTGTAAACCACACGCAAGAGACCGGTCGTGACTTGACGGGCGGCAGTCCCAAAAGACTGGCAGCCGAAGGGCCTTCGGTTGCAATGACCACCGAGTCAGCAGCAATTATCTGCCCATCAGAGGTGGTGACTTGGCCTGGCCGAACCTGAGTTACCAAGGTGTTGAGCCTGAGAACGTCAGCGGGAAGCTGCGCTGCAAGTTGCTGAGGGATTGCAGCCATTCCTGTAGCGGGCACCGCAGAGGAACCCACTGCTAGACAATGCAACACCACATCAAACATCCGGCGGCTAGCAGTGAGGTCAGCGTCAAGCTGAATGCCACCTACTAACGGGCGAAAGAACCGATCAATAATCTTTGGGCTGAAACCTTCAACTTGTAATGCCTGCATGGTGGTCATCTCTTCACCTCGCAGCAGCAACTTTGGGTCGGCGCGCTTGAGCCGAAGTAAAAGTCGGGCAAGTCTCAACTTGTCCGGCACAGTACCCACTGCGGCAATCGCCGAAGACAATGCAGCAGAAGGCTGGCGTAACGGGTCGCCAACTCGCTGCAGTTTGTGGTTCATCCACAAAAGCGCACCGGGGTCGAAGTTACGCAGGTCTAACGCTTCCAGATCTAGCTGCCGGCCGAGTTCGGGGTAGGCAGTCAGCAGCACCTGAAAGCCACGATCCAGCGAAAATCCATCAACTTGATCGGTCCTTACTCTGCCGCCGACATCACCTGATGCCTCAAGAAGCTGTACTGAACGACCAGCCCTCAGCAGTTCCTTTGCGGCAACCAACCCAGCAAGTCCAGCGCCCACGACGACCACATCACACTGCTCCTTCGCCATTGAATCAACTTAGGACTCCCGCACCGTGGGCGCCAAGCAGACACCGCCTAAACCTTTCCCCTAAATTAGAGAACCCCGAGCAGCGGAACCGGCTAGGTTTAGCTCTCGACCGAGGACGAGTGGCATTTTGAAATCAAAGCTGAATCCACTTCTTGAAGAATTAACTGTTCAGACCAAGTTTGATTTAGGTCATGTTTCGGCAGCAATTGAATCCGTGGCCCGAAACGCTCCTGCGGGGTCGGCAATGCTTTGTCTGGCACAACACGCCACTTATTACGAAGCGTTCTCGCAGCGGTACCTCGAGTTTGCAGAGAGTGGACTGACCGTAGTTGTTGCATGTGCAGGAACACACAGTGATCAAGACCAAGTGCACCACGTGCAACTGAAGGACGAAGACTCATTTATGTCGTATTGGGGCCATGCACTGCTCACCCCAGATTTTGGAGCGTACCTACTTGCCGAGGACCTCTTCATGTTTGATCCTGACCTAGATAAGATTGAAAATGGCCGACAGTTTGCCGCCGGTTGGGGATTTAATCGCAAGATAGCGGCTGAGGTCACTGCATTTTATATTGATCATCTGGAGCCAGAGTTAGACCAATCGGTAGTCGACACCTTCAGAGCACTGATCAATCACGCTCAGCAAGCACCCGTAACTGCTAGCGAAGATGCGCTGAGCGCTGCAACAGAAGTCATTCTTCAGCGGGCGATACGCTCAGATCACAGATTGCTCGATGTTCGCACAGCACTAGACGTCGAGACTCAGGCTGCCTCTCAGGACTCTCTCACTCAACTCCTGAATCGACGTGGGTTTGATCGTTGGGCTGGGTTTAATCAACCCAGCGGTGCAAGGTTGCCGGGAGTGGGCCTCATACTTATCGACATTGATGGTTTTAAGTCCGTCAACGACAAGCTTGGCCACTTAGTTGGGGATAAGTACCTGCAAAAAATTGCGCAAACGCTTCGCGACGGAACAAGGCCAACCGATATTTTGTGCCGATGGGGCGGCGACGAGTTTTTGGTTGCTTGTCCGGGTACCGGACTAGAGGAACTGTCGGAGATTGCCAATCGGCTGATTGCCGAAATTGGTGCACTCAGCGATAACAACGCTGTGGTCAGTGCGTCTGCTGGTCTACACGTGGGCTCACTTTGCGAGGAAAGTCTCGCTCGAGCAGATTTTGCCCTCTACGAGGCCAAGTCTGAAGGTGGAGCAACAACTGTGTCCTCCTCGCCCTTCTAACAAGCTTCAGCGAAGAGTCGTAGAGCACCGAGCCTCAGAGACTTAGAAGCAACACAACGCCAGCAGAGGACACAACTACCGATGCAGCCTGTCGGGCTCGAGGTGAAGTCCGAAGGCCAACGCCGATACCGGCGCCAATCATATGAAGCACCGCTGTGGCAATGAGAAACCCAGCAATATACGAAACTGGAATGGCGCCGCTAGGAAGTTCAACTCCGTGAGCTAGGCCATGAAAGGCGCCAAATACTGCGGCAGTGATGGGTAGCCACCAGCCGGCGGTCTTGGTAAGCGTGGCAATAAATATGCCAAGGAGAATCACCGAGAACGCAATTGCCAGCTCGGCAGCCGGCACGCCAACCGAAGACCATACAGAAATTCCGAGCACACCACCTATGGCCATGCCGGCAACAAACCCAACGGGAGTTAACCAAGCCACTTGGCGATTTTTGCTTGTAGCAGCCAACACACCCACCGCAACCATTGCTAGCAAGTGATCAACTCCGCTGACCGGGTGGATGATCCCGTGCAGCAGACTCTCCACGCCGTCGAGTCTCTGCTGGCTATCACCGGTGTGAGCTCCTGCTGAGTCAGCGAGTAGCACTGTGAAAGCGGTTATCGACAGGATGAATAACCCGGCGGAGGGCCGAACTGGGCGGCTAATTTCAGTGAGCGAAGTGGTTGAAGAGGTTGTCACTTCGCAAACTTACCAACCAAATATCTGCTGGCGCCTACTCTGCAGAGATGCCAGAAAGGTTCACAGCTGAACCCATTGCCTATGAGGTGCACGATTGCTGGATTGGCAAGGTATCCATTGCCCGAAGTGCAACGGGGGTATGCGGCATATTCCTGGGCGATTCGACGGCTGAACTTATTCAGGAAATGAATGATCGGTTCAAGGGGGCTCTGCTCCGCCCAGAGGGAATCTCAGCCGAGAACCCTCACCCTTCTGCAGTCACCGTGTTGGCTGCAGTAGTACAGGTCTGCAATGCAGCCGAAATAGCTGCCCTACGACTTGATCTTCGAGGCACTGCATTTCAGCTCAAGGTATGGCAGCAACTTTCTAGGATCCCGTCTGGTGTCACACAGACTTATAGCGAAGTAGCCAGTGCAATTGGCCAACCAACAGCGGCACGGGCTGTGGCCTCGGCCTGCTCGGCTAACCCAGTAGCCGTCGTCATTCCTTGTCACCGTGTCACTGCTGCACATGGTGCTCTCGGCGGTTATCGCTGGGGAACCGAACGTAAACGGCTACTTCTGCAGGCAGAGCGCCTTGCTCTACTTGGTTCAGCTCCGACCGAAACACTGCCTCAGTCGGAGTGATTAATGCGCTGTGTCCTTCTGGAGTGACTCAGAAACTAGTCGCTGAGGTCCGGAAAAAGAACAGCAGAAATTGCAGCCTCAACAGCTGCATCTGCAGCTGAGATTGCTTCGAGTTCATCCTCAGCCAAACTGAGATCCGCCCTTTGCTGCCACCCAGACACACCCAACACCACCGGAGCGGCAACTGGCGCACAAAGGTTATTCCAGCCTCCACCGTTGGCAACTTGTGCAGAAAGATTGAGCGATGTGCCCTCAATAATTGCGGCAACGATGTCTGAGGCTGCATGTGCTGTGACGATCTCTGTTGTTCGGCCAGAAGTAAAGGCCGTGAAGAACGGCTTGACCCCCACTCGAAGATCTGCGGGTAGCGCACTGACTAGTTCATATGCATCTTGGATTCGACCCGCTCGAATCAGTTGCAACATTGCAGAACGCTCTGTAGCAATCTCCTGTGGAAGGTCACTGAGGTG
>JBBDMQ010000159.1:0-4551 GCA_040878245.1 Microthrixaceae bacterium | reverse complement strand
CAGGAATTGCGAAGTTTGAGCGAGATTTCAGATGCCTCAGCGCGAAAAACCCTGGTTGTGGTGATCGCAAACCTGAAAAGCGAGTTGCTACTCACAGGCACAGCGTTAGATCCTGGGTTGATTGCTGAGTCAGCCCCAGATTCACAGCTCAAAGCTGCGCTTCTACAGGCTCTGAACTCTTCCTCGGGATTGATGCTTCGTTGACCCGGTGACAGATGACACCTGAATGACTCGGGTCTAGACAGTGTTCTTCTAGATGCAACACAGAAGTAGGTAATTCCTTGGGAGTTACCTAGGTTGCCCCAGCTGAAGGACAGGTGAGCGGCATGGCTAAGGAACGAGTTGATCGGGATCAGGAAGATCTGATTCGTTTGTATCTGTCTGACATCGGGCAACATCCTCTGCTCACCAAAGAGGACGAAGTACGGCTGTCCATGGCAATTGAGGCAGGAACTGCCGCTGCTCTTGATTTATCTGAGCGGGCCGACACCTTGGGCCTGAGTGAGCAGCGGTCGCTTCAGCGTGCTGTCAAAAACGGTGAGAAAGCAGGACGTTCGTTTGTTCTGTCGAATCTTCGGCTCGTTGTCTCTATTGCGAAACGGTACCAAGCCTCGGGTTTGCCTTTACTTGACCTTATTCAAGAGGGAAATCTTGGCCTGATGCATGCAGTAGAGAAATTTGATTGGCGCAAAGGATTTAAGTTTTCTACTTATGCGACTTGGTGGATCCGCCAAGCAATCACCCGTGGCATCGCCAACACAGGAAGAACTGTACGTCTTCCGATCCATGCTGCCGATACGTTGTCGAGGGTCAATAAGGCACGAGCAAGACTCGAAAACGAACTCGGTCGACCAGCAACCATTGAAGAACTTGCCATTGATGTTGATCTCACTGAAGACAAACTCGTTGAGGTGTTGTGTTATGCAGCAGAGACGCTGTCATTATCTGAACCGCTTCACGAGGAAGGTGACGGAGATCTTGGCGACGTAGTGGTGGACCCAGAAGCCACATCTCCCTTGGATGTTGTTTTACGTTCGCTACTCCCGGAAGAGGTGCAGCGATTGTTGACTCCCTTGGATGATCGAGAGCGTTCAATTCTCACTATGAGATACGGCCTTGATAGCTCTGAACCCCTCAATCGAGATGAAGTCGGACGGCAGTTCAACCTGACTCGTGAGCGCATCCGTCAGATTGAGGCACGGGCCATGTCGAAGCTTCGTCACCCATCTTGGGATATTGGAGCCTCGGCTCTGCTCGCAGTGTGATCGGGCCTGCCCCAGCCTGTGTGCAGGTGGGGTGTCCTCCCCGCTGACAACCTGCTGCATTGGACCTAGGCTGGGCACCGTAAATCACCCTTCCCCCTTGGTATGTTGCGAGCGCGACGCGCTCGTTAGGGGTAGTCGTGCTTCATACGTTGTGGTCCGTTAAAGGTGGGTCTGGGGTCACGCTGGTATCAGCCGTTGCTGCAGCGATGTTCGCTCGGCGATCGGGTCGGGCTGTACTCGTTGACCTATGCGGTGATCAACCAGCTGTTCTTGGGCTTGCAGAGCCGAGTAGCCCAGGCGTATTGGATTGGTTAGCGAGCACCGATGGTTCGGCCGATGCACTTGATCGACTGCTCATTGAAGTGGGATCAGGGTTATGGCTCCTGCCACGTGGAACAGCTCAAGTTTGGCCCTCGGAGCGCCCCGCAGAGCTTGCGCAACTCTTGCAAGAGATGGATTGCGAAGTAGTCATAGATGCTGGCATCTCTTCTGCGTTGGGCCTGAGTCTGGCCTCCGCTGGCAGGTCGCTTTTGGTGACTCGGCCCTGCTATTTATCGCTACGTCGAGCAACTTCAGCAGCGGTTCAGGCGGACGGAGTTGTTGTAGTTGCCGAGGTTGGAAGAGCGCTGAGTGGAGCAGATGTTTCTGCTGTTTTAGGTCTGCAAGTGGTGGCCTCAATTGAGGTTGATCCTGCAATCGCTCGGGCGGTAGACGCCGGAGTGCTGATTCGTCGAAGTCACCGTGCCCTTGAACACTCAATGCGGGGTGTGGCATGAATGCTCATCAGCAGCCGGATGCATTGGAGCGAAGCGTTCGTCTCCGCTTTGCATCGGAGACTGGGGCAGTAGACGCTACTCAACGCCTAGCCGAACTTTTCGCCGAAGAAGCGCCACTTCTTGGGCTACAAGAAGTAGGGGTTCGTGCACATTGCCTAGCAGTTGAACTGGTCGGGCTTGGCCCGATTCAGATGTTGATAGATGACCCCGCAGTTACAGATGTGCTGGTGAATGGCCCTGGTGAAGTCTGGGTTGAGCGTGATGGGCAGCTACAACGGTCTGGAGTGTTTGCCGACGCCGCACTTATTGCTCGAAGTATTGAGCGTCTAGTGGGGCCGCTGGGGTTACGAGCAGATCGTAGCCACCCAATCGTTGACGCACGCCTGTCAGATGGCACTCGAGTTGCAGTGATTCTTCCTCCCTTAGCTGTGGACGGTCCGGTCTTAGCCATTCGTCGACATCGTGCAGATCACTTGCCGTTGAGTGCCTTTGCTTCTTCTGAAGTGGTGAAGCTACTTGAGCAGTTGGTCTCCGAGCAGCTGAATCTGGTGGTCTATGGCCCAACCGGAGCTGGTAAAACTTCGTTGCTAAACGCGCTTGTTGCCGGACTTGGGCCGAGTGAACGAGTGGTGACGATTGAAGACGTTGCCGAGCTTCGGCTGCCGGGTGAACATGTGGTGCGTCTAGAGGCACGCCCCGGCAGCGCAGAAGGTAACGCCGGAACTGACATTCGTGATCTTGTTCGTGCCGCCCTTCGACTACGCCCCGACCGCATCATTGTGGGCGAGGTTCGTGGGGCTGAGGCGCTTGACATGATCTGGGCTCTTTCTACCGGCCACGATGGATGCTTTTCTACTTGTCATGCATCAAGTGCCGCCGATGCCATGCGTCGGATTGAAACAATGGCTTTGCTCGGTGCTGAGAGGCTGCCCCTTGAGGCCATTCATACACAGGTTTGCGCTGCCATTGACTGTTTCATCGGCGTGACTCGTTGCAGCACTGGTGCACGCCGGGTTGACGCTATTCATCTTGTCTCCTCCAATGGAGGGCTTTTGTCGCTCCTTGGGCCAGACGGGTCGGTACACCCGCTTACTCGGTCACGTCGCGCTCGGCAGGACTGTCAGCCAAGAGCCCAGCAAGAGGGTCAGCAAGAATGAGGTCTTCGAAGCGGGCTGATCGACTCCTTGAGCAGCAACTGCCCGGCGTTGCTGCGGGGCTTGCTCGGAGCGTCCATTCGGGTGCCACTTTGTTGGTTGCCATAGAAGAACTCGGAGAGCTTGCGGTTGCTCCGAGTGGCAAGGACTTGTTAGGTGTTGCAGCCTCTGTTCGCCGAGGGGGCTCTCTTGATGCAGCCCTCGACCTCTGGCAGCAATCACGCCGCGGCACATCTGTGGATTTGTTGGTAACTGCCTGCAGATTTGGCTATGCAGAAGGCGGCAATCTAGCTGCTGCCCTAGACGGCGCAGCAGTGTCGATACTTGATCGAATTGAGGTGGCTGACGAGGCCCGGGCTTTGGCTAGCCAAGCTCGATCTTCGGCAGCAGTCCTAGTTGTTCTGCCGCTACTTGGCGCAGCAGTCTTCTCTGTGCTGGACCCTGCGGTAGCTGCCACACTTTTTACAACCGCTGCAGGTTGGGTGTGTTTAGTCGTGGGACTCACCCTTGATGCACTGGGGGCCTGGGTGTTATCTCGCATGGTGCGATCGGCCCTCTCATGATGGCTGGGCTGTCATGATTGAAGGGCTGTTTGGTCTGCTCAGCGCTTGGGCTGTTTTTCACCTTTTTAGGCATACGAGAGCATGGCCTTGGCGAGTTGCCGATCTGCAGGTCACGCAAGCTGAGCAGCCAGTTCGGCCGCCACAAATTCGCAGTTCGCCCCAAAGAGTGACTCAAAGAAGTCGTCATTCCCAGCGCCAGATTCAGTCAGAGATTCCAGCAGCGGTAGACCTTTTGCATCTAGCAGTTAGCGCTGGGCATTCGCTACACACTGCAGTTGCGGCAGTTGCCGATCTTGCGGGATCAGGCACCGGCCTAGTGACAGAGGCTCTTGCGGAGGTTCAGCAGCGATTTGAACGTGGTGGACAGTTGACTGAGGAACTTGCCAAGTTGCCAACGCTGTTAGGACCGTCTTTGCAGCCGCTCAGCACAACGCTCATTGTTGCTGCTTCATCGGGGGCGCCGTTGGGGCCGAGTTTGCAACGCCTAGCAGATGCCGAGCGTCGAAGACTTCGCCGACAAACCGAAGAGCGAGTTCGAAGACTGCCTGTGTTGTTACTTGCGCCGTTGATCACTCTGGTACTTCCCGCTTTTGTTTTGTTGACAGTGGTTCCAGTTGCGATAACCACTGCAAAAACAGGGCTGGCCCCGCTCAATGCCTCTCCGCAACAAATCCAGCCGCAACAAATCCAGCCGCAACAGAACCAGCCGCAACAGAACCAGCCGCAACAGAACTTCCCCCCATCAGATTCCAATTTGTTCGGACCACCATGATCAACTCAAACACACAATCTG
>JBBDMQ010000158.1:0-4555 GCA_040878245.1 Microthrixaceae bacterium | reverse complement strand
CTCTTGGCCTGCCACCTTTGGCTTAGCCTGCTGCGCCATAGAGATGATGGCTACGGGTGGTCCGCATTATGACCTTGCCCGATTTGGCATGGAGGTTTTTCGCGCCTCGCCTCGTCAAGCGGACATCATGATTGTTGCCGGGAGAGTTTCTCAGAAAATGGCCCCAGTCTTGCGGCAGATCTATGACCAGATGATGGAACCCAAATGGGTAATCTCTATGGGAGTTTGCGCCTCATCAGGTGGCATGTTTAACAACTACGCGCTGGTGCAAGGGGTGGACACAATCGTCCCGGTAGATGTTTACGCTCCAGGATGTCCGCCTGGGCCAGAGACCTTGCTGCAAGCAATTGTTACTTTGCACGAACTTATCGAGACCGGTGAAATTATGCGCCGACGTGAAGTCACTGGGGGCGGTGCAGCTCTTCACCTTGATGCCTTGCAGCTACCTAGCAATTCAGGTCTCACTATTGGCACCTCCTCGCTTGGTACCCAGTCAATTGGATCAGGCTCGTTGGGAACAGGATCTGTTGTAACAAAGTGATGTCAGAGGCTGAGACCCCGTCCAAAGATGAAGCCTCAGAGGAAGAGATTCCTGAGGAATCTGAAATCATCGAATTTCCGTCACCCGAGCTTCTTCATGGGGTGCCTGTCAGCCATTCTCGAGGACAGGTCGTGCTACATCCCTCCCGCGATGAGTACGTTGCCTTAGTGGCGTCCCTTCGTGAGATTGGGTATTGGATCTGTGTCGACCTATGTGGGGTTGACTACTTGGGTTTCGGGCCGCAACGGAACTTACCGGCTGGCATTGCAGAGGAACGCTTTGAGGTGGTAGTGGGTCTGCTCAATCATGGTGAGCGAAGTCGTGTGCGGTTGCGAGTCCAAGTTCCAGAGTCAGAGGCCATGATTTCTACGTTGTTTCATCTACATCCATCAACGGAAAATCCTGAGCGTGAAGTCTTTGACATGTTCGGTATTCGCTTTGAAGGCCACCCAGATATGACCCGGATCCTGATGCCCGATGAATGGATTGGTCACCCACTTCGTAAAGACTATGAGCTTGGATCTATCCCAGTTCAGTTCAAAGGTGCGTCAACAACACGATGACTATTACTGACCTAAGCACACTTGATGCCGCTCGGACTCGTCTGACTTCAGACGGTTCGGTTCTACGACTTTCCGAGACTGAGGCAGAGCAAAAATCCGGCTACCAAGCCCCCACCGAGGAGGGCCTCGGTGAGCGAATGATCATGAACATGGGTCCGCAGCACCCCTCTACCCACGGTGTGCTGCGACTCATCCTCGAGATGGATGGCGAGACCATCACACGGTCTAAGCCAGTCATTGGCTATTTGCACACTGGCATGGAAAAGACCGGTGAAGAACTGACCTATCTACAGGGCGCCACCAATGTCACGCGGATGGATTACGCAGCACCGCTCTTTAACGAACTGGTCTTTTCTTTGGCAGTAGAAGAACTGCTTGGCATTGAAGTTCCAGATCGCGGACAGTGGATTCGCATGCTGATGTCCGAGCTCAACCGAATGACTTCGCATCTGTTGTTTATGGCAACAAATGGGATGGACCTTGGTGCAGTAGGCATGATGCTTTACGGCTGGCGTGAGCGTGAAGAGGTTCTTCGATTTTTCGAGACGGTCACCGGCCTACGAATGAATCATAATTACATCCGACCTGGTGGCGTTGCAGCAGATCTTCCGGGTGGCTGGCAAGCAGATCTCTCTGCGATCTTGGACATCATCCCTGACCGTCTTGCCGAGTTTGATCTATTGATGACTGGGCAGCCGATATGGCGTGAGCGTTTGCAGGGCGTTGGAGTACTCACCGCCGAAGAGGCACTCTCGCTTGGTGCTACCGGCCCGCTCCTGCGTTCTACTGGTTATGCCTGGGACCTTCGTCGTGACCAGCCTTATCTGAAGTATGACCAAGTCGAATTTGATGTCATTGCTGGCACCTTTGGCGACTGCTTTGATCGCTACGCCATTCGGCTGGCCGAAATTAGAGAGTCGATGCATATCGTCCGCCAGATCATCGAAAAGATGCCCGAGGGCGACTACCGCAGCCAAGATAAAAAGGTGACGCCGCCTCCCCGCGCTCGTATCGACGAGTCCATGGAGGCACTGATTCACCATTTCAAAATCTTTACCGAGGGTTTCAAAGTGCCTGAAGGCGAAGTGTATGTGGCAGTCGAAAGCCCTCGAGGTGAGTTGGGTTGTTACATAGTCTCTGATGGTTCATCACACCCATTTCGGATGCATATTCGCGGGCCAAGCTTTGTGAATCTTCAGACACTTCCGCATTTAATGAAAGATGCATTTCTTGCAGACACGGTGGCCATTATCTCCTCGGTTGACCCCATCATGGGAGAGATAGATAGATGAGCCGCTTTTCCCCCGCAAATTTGAAACTTGCTCAAGAAATCATTCGATTTTACCCGCTTGCCAAGTCGGCAACGATTCCGCTGTGCCATCTTGCCCAAGAGCAGGATGGTTACCTTGCAGAGGACTCAATGGCACAGATTGCAGAGCTCCTCGGGTGCAGTCCTGCCGAGGTGCTCGGCACCGCCAGCTTCTATGAAATGTTCAAAATGCATTCGGTCGGCAAGTTCTGCCTGAGCGTGTGTACCAACATTTCCTGCCAACTTGTTGGCGGGGAGGAACTGCTTGACCAAGCCGAGCAGATTCTTGGTATTCGCCCGGGCGGAACCACCTCGGACGGAATGTTTACCCTCGAAGATGTGGAGTGCATCGCAGCTTGTACCGAAGCGCCAGCAGTTCAGGTCAACTATCGCTACTTTCATAGTCTTCAGCCAGAAGATCTTGGACAACTCATTGAGGAGCTTCGAAGCGGCGCTCTTGATGAGCTTGTTCCCCCTCACGGAACCCTCGGCAAACTGCGCCAAGATCTAGGTGAAGACCGCATAGCGAATATCACCCAACCGCAAGATCAGGTCGAACCTGTCTGGATGCGACGTCACCGTGAACTCGCCGAGTCTGCTGTCACTCAGGGCGATGCCCTGCCGAATTCTTTAAGGAGTAATTCATGATCGGTACCGTGACACCTGCGATTCAGATGGAGGATGGAGTGCCTGCTGTAGTCTCATCACGTTTCGGCGTGGTGGATGGCCACACGTTGGCGGGTTACACCTCCTCAGGTAGCTATACGGGCTACGAGGCGCTTCGCCAAGTGCTTGAGATGAGTCCCGCAGCAGTAGCTTCTGTCGTGAAGGACGCACACGTGCTTGGTCGTGGCGGGGCTGGTTTCCCGGCGGGGGTGAAGTGGGGTTTTTGCCCGCCTGAGGTTTGGCCGAGATACATCGTTGTCAACGGTGATGAGTCGGAACCCGGCACCTATAAAGACCGCCTCCTGATGGAGAGAGACCCGCATCAACTTATTGAGGGGTGCCTCATTGCTGCGTATGCCATTGGCGCTGCTCAGGTGTTTTTATACGTTCGCGGAGAGATGCCGCATGCACAGGAACGGCTTGCTGCTGCCCTGAATGAGGCATACGAGGCTGGGTTGATTGGCAAGAATATTCTTGGCACAGACTTCAGCGTGGACATCGTCCTGCATTGGGGTGCAGGGGCTTATATCGTCGGGGAAGAGACTGCGCTGATTGAATCGCTCGAAGGAAACCGTGGCATGCCGCGACTCAAGCCCCCATTCTTTCCTGCGGCCAAAGGCCTGTACATGGCTCCGACAATTGTGAACAACATTGAGACGTTGGCCAACCTTCCTTGGCTGTTTAACCACGGAGTTGAGCAGTACCGATCGGTGGGGACCGAGGCATCTCCCGGAACAAGACTCATTGCCCTCTCTGGGCATGTCAACAACCCTGGAATCTTCGAAATCCCTCAGGGCACCACCACCTTCCGGGATCTTTTCGAAAAAGAGATTTATGGCAACGGCATCCGAACTGGCCATGAACTCAAAATGTTCATTCCCGGCGGCGCTTCTGCCCCTTGGTTTTTCCCCGAGCAAATTGACCTGCCACTCGAGGGGCGCCTGATAGGCGGCGAAGGGTCCATGTTGGGATCGGGCGCAGTTATCGTCATGGACGAGACAACTGACGCTGTTCGTGCCGCGCTTCGACTCGTCAGGTTTTTTGCTCGTGAGTCTTGCGGCAAATGTACGCCCTGCCGCGAGGGAACAACTTGGGAAGAAAAGATTTTGCAGCGCATTCTGGATGGCCACGGCCGGCCAAGCGATATAGACCTTCTCTTGGACGTTGCAGATAACATTTCCCCAGGCCCGTACCCTGCTGCTGCAGATCCAAACAACGACCTGCCCGCAATTCCCTTCCCACCGAGGCAGACCACGATCTGCCCTCTTGGCCCATCTTCTGTTGCCCCGATTACCTCGGCTATCCGCAGGTTCCGCCATGAATTTGAGGCAAAAATTGTGCAGCGAGACCTGATCTCAGTCAGTTCCGAGCCGTTCCTCGGCCAGACTGATTCTGAACAGCTTGCGATGTCGGATCATGTCTGAGAAGCCTCGCAATATCGAGATCACTCAACCGGTCACTATCACGGTGGATGGC
>JBBDMQ010000157.1:0-4560 GCA_040878245.1 Microthrixaceae bacterium | reverse complement strand
CCGGCAAGGCCACCAGCACTCCTAGTGCAGCAAGGGGCACCCCAATCCAAACCAGATCTGTACCCAATCCCCCAAGAAGTAGCGCCGAGCCAACAGCCAAAACTATGACTCGACCAATGGGGGTGCCGGCCTGGTTCTGATCGGTCTGTACCGGGGCTCCCACCGTTGACACTGCGCGACCACCAACTACAGCCACAACCAGGGTGATCGGGATCAGGCCCAAAAACACCCAACGCCAGCCGAAGCTGTCGGCAATTAAAGATGCAGTCAACGGCGACACTAACGATGGCACCACCCAAGCAGTAGACATCACAGCAAAAACCGCCGGATGTAGCACTGCCGGAAATCCTCTTCCCACGCATACATATGACACGGCCGATACCACTCCGGCCCCGATTCCTTGAAGCAGACGACCAAACACCAGAACGGCCATAGTGGGCGCCAGCCCGCCAATCACTAGGCCAACCACAAACACGGCAAAGCCGGTCATCATGGGTAGCACCGGTTGCGATCGGTCAGCACTATGCCCGCCAGCAACAACGCCGATCAGAGTGCCTAAGTAAAAGGCAGAAAACACCCAGCCGTACAACCACAGATCGCCAAGGTCATCCTCGACGATGGGCATCACCGTACTAATAGCCATGGCCTCGAAAGCAACCACAGTCACTAAGCAGACCACTCCGATTAACAAGAAGCGGTAGTGAGCATCCCAAATTGACGGGGCCGCCTCGTTAGCAGTCGTCATCTGCACCTACGTGATCATGAACTGCTCGGTGCGCAGAAACCTGAACGGGAGCAGTTGGTTGCATTCAGATTTCGCCCCAAAGTATACGGCTGACGAAGTAGTCGGGTGACCTCAGAGCAGCCGCATCAGCATATTTAGCGCCAATGCGACTGCTACAAGTCGACTCATTCTGATCAGCTAGGCCGCCATATTCTGAGCAACAAAATCCCAGTTGATCAGGCTGTCAACGTAGGTTGCGATGTAGTTCGGACGGGCGTTACGGAAGTCGATGTAGTAGGCGTGTTCCCACACATCAATGGTGAGTAGAGCCTTGGCGTTGTGCTTCATGGGAAGGTCTGCGTTAGCCGTCTTCATGATCTCTAGACCTGAGCCAGAATCGACAAGCCAAGCCCAACCAGAACCGAACTGAGTGGTGGCTGCCTCTTTGAACTTCTCGACAAAACTGTCATAGGAACCAAAGGCTGAGTTGATTGCATCTGCGACCTCACCCGTGGGTGCGCCGCCGCCACCGGGAGTCATGCAGTTCCAATAAAAGCTGTGATTCCAGACTTGGGCCGAGTTGTTAAACACTGCAGCCTCTGAGTCCATAATCACCTCTTCGAGTGAAGAGTTCGCATGATCAGTTCCCTCAACCATCTTGTTCAAGTTGGTGACATAAGTCTGATGGTGCTTGCCATAGTGATACTCCAGAGTCTCTTCTGAAATATGGGGTGCCAAAGCGTCCATGGCATAGGGAAGTGTCGGAAGTTCAAAGGCCATCTTCATTCCTTGCGGGTGATAGTGATAATCGGATACGGATCTAAAACTTACCGCAGGTCAGGCAACAGTGTTCGCGGGCAGCAATGACTCCGGGGCATCACCAGAACTGAGAACAGACTGCTCAAGGATTCATCGCTCAGCGCGCAGCCGTTAGCTCAGCGCTCAACCGTTATCTCAGCGCTCAACCGTTATTTCTTGGCGCAAGCAAGTTCGCTAGTTGCTCATAGTGTTCGTTGCCAATAGCGGCGAGCTGGGGTGCTCTGGGTCTCGCCGCTCATCAATCCAGTCATCAATTTGCTCCCACCACTGGTAAAGCCACAGAAGGCGCTCCCGAGAATCAACGGGGATTTCTTCATGTCTGACAGTCCACCACGTCAGGCGCACCTCTCGGTCCATTGGTATTCCTGCCCACAGGTCTCCAACACTAGAAAGTTGCTCGAGCCCCGTGTGAGCAACAAACAGAACGTCGGCATCTGGAGACGCATCGATTGCAGCAAAGGTCCCTGCAGGACGAGGCGGCAAGACATGTGCAAAACCTTCTGCTGTCTGCGCAGCCTGGTCAAGACCTTGCTGACGCAGTCGCTCAATAGCTCTGAGTTTTCGGTGCTCACTAAAGTTGCCCCCCTCTGGAAACAACAACAAAGCACCCTGCGGTTCTAGGTCTGTGGCCAAAGTCTCAATCGACTCAATAACGCTCGATCCCGGCGAAGGATTAGGACTAATAAATCGGCTTGGCAGGCGGTTCAACACAATGTCAATACATGGGTCGAGTTGCAACAGATCTTTCAAAACGATCCGCGGCTGTCGTCCGTACACATTGATGAGCAGATGCGCCAAAATAAACGAGTCTCCAGCACCCGCATGGCGGCTAAACACAAGTACTGGCCGAACCGGAGTTGGTAACTCTCGATGCTTGAGAACTGCAGCGCGAGTCGGTCCGAGTGCAAGATCATCGGGCACCGACTCAGTAACGAGCGAAAGCCCCAGCACCTTGGAGGCCGAACCGATGAGGCCACGCAGATACCATCCGGTAAGCCTGAAGTGTGCTTGCTGAAACCGATCAGTACGCAGTTTCCAACCACATCCGCTCATCACCCACAGAGAAATTAATCCAAAGATTCCTAAGCTCTCTCGTAATAAATACACCAACAAAAACCAGAACAATCTCAGGGCGCGCCACCGGCCCGGTAAGAATCGCACCAGAAATGCAAGGACTAAGACAACAAGCGGAGTCACTGCAAGAATCAGCGCAGTGAGTCCAACCATTGCAGGCGCCAGAAGCGCTCTTCGTAACAACCTTGGGGGCAATACTGCACTCATTCGGGACCTGCACTCATTCGGGGCCAGTCCCACTCATGCCACGTGAGTCGAGATACTCCAGAGTGGCTTCTTTGGCCAGGATCATTCTTTGCTGCACCTCGGAGAAGTCTCGATATCTGAACTGACGAAGGTCGCTCATCTGTGGCACCGAATGACCAGTAGGAAGAACATGCACCTCTACCCCCGCAGGAAGCTGCTCCATAGCCTTGGTAAAGCTTCGACGGCGAGAAATCTCGAATGCAACAAGCGCAACTTCATGCGGGCGTTTAGGGACGGTGAGCGGCTGCTCAATTCGTCCTACTTGCAACACAAATATTCTTTGTGTGCCAAGGTCAACTGCTCGCTGCAACGGAATCGAATCAACTATTCCGCCATCTAAATAGTGCAGCCCACCCACCTGTACTGCTGGCAGAAGCCCTGGCAATGCAGAGGATGCCAGAACCGCCTCAACGAGTGAGCCTGAGCTGAACCAGTGTTCACTTGCTGTCTCAATGCATGCAGCGACGCACTCAAAGCGAACCGGTAAATCTTCTATTTTCCGGGCCTGAAGTGCGTGTTCCAAAAGGGTGCGCAGGGCAAAATTCGAATGCAGGCTGGTGCGCTCGGCGGCAATGTGTCGCAGACGTTCGATCATGCTGCCGCCAAAGACGCCGCTGTTTTCCATCCCGGTCCACAAATCTCGAAGTCGACCTACTCCTTCTACCGAGGGGTCGGCTGCTACCGCAGCACCGTTGATGGCACCGATTGATGTTCCGAGCACTAGGTCAGGAATAATCCCATGCTCAGCAAGTGCTTCCAGCATGCCAACCTCGGCAGTACCCAACTTGCCGCCGCCTCCAAGAACGAACGCAGTTGTGCCTGGTCGTTGAGAAGCAACCGCTTCCTGAAGATTTGATGCCACGCGTGAATCGTCCCACATCAGGGCACTAACTTGGTGTTCATGCCTCCTCATCACGGACCAGCTCGCCGCCACCTTGAGTCGCACAAAAGCAGCCGGACTAGTTGGCTGCGTGCTTCTGTGCTTGGAGCCAATGACGGCATACTCTCCACTGGAGCTTTGCTGCTCGGCGTTACCAGCGCCGGTGCCACCGAACAGGCGATTTTGTTTGCCGGAATAGCAGGATTAACTGCTGGCGCAGCTTCTATGGGTCTCGGTGAGTATGTTTCGGTGAGCGCTCAGCGCGATGTCGAGTTAACAGAGCGGGCCATTGAAGCGCAGGAAATCATCGATGACCCAGAGGGCGAACTCGCCGAACTCACTAGCATTTACGAATCGCGTGGCCTCACCCCCGAGCTTGCCGGGACAGTCGCCCAACAGTTGATGGAGATCGACCCGCTCGAGGCGCACCTTCGAGATGAGCTCGGCCAGACTGAACTCACCGTAGCGAAGCCGGTTGAGGCAGCAATTTCTTCATTCCTGAGCTTTGCGGTCGGCGCAGCCCTTCCACTGTTAGTTGCAGCTTTGGCTCCGGCTGGTATCAGAGGTGTGTGCATTGCCATGGCAACACTTCTTGGCCTCGTGGCACTCGGTGCGGTTGCCGCACGCCTCGGTGGTGCCAACCTTGCTCGGGGATCTATACGAGTTGGCGTTGGCGGCGCGATTGCTCTGGGGCTGACCTTTGCGATTGGTTCTCTGCTCGGAACCTCGGCGCTCTAACCCCAGTTCCACCCAACCCCCTCACTCGTTTTGTCTTGCGTGGGACCCCCTCCCCCTCGTTTTGTCTTGCGTGGGACCC
>JBBDMQ010000156.1:0-4598 GCA_040878245.1 Microthrixaceae bacterium | reverse complement strand
TTGTCTGACCGTGCAGCAGAAGACAAGGTGATTGTTGTCTCTGGCTGGGATTTTGAAGCTCCCAAGACTCAAGAGGCGCAAGCTGCGCTCCTCGCACTTGGTGTGATCGGACGCTCGCTGCTCGTCATTGAGGCCAGCGACAAAATTGCGCATCAGAGCTTCCGCAACCTTCCCGGAGTTCACATTGTGACTCCAGGAGAACTCAACACCTATGACGTATTGGTCAGTGACTATGTGGTCTTCACAAGTTCCACATTGCCTACCGATCAGCCAGCAGCCACTTCCACAGCATCAAGTACCGAGGACTCAGCATGAAGGACCCACGTGACGTGATTTTGCGCCCAGTGGTGAGCGAGAAGTCTTACGGACTTCTCGACACGGGCGTGTATACCTTCGAGGTAGCGACTCAGGCATCGAAACCAGAGATTCGCGATGCCGTTCAGGCAATTTGGCCGGGCGTGAAGGTAAAGAATGTGAATACCCTGAACCGTAAGGGTAAGCGCAAGCGCAATCGTAAGAGCCCCACCATGGGTAGTCGTCCAGATATCAAGAGGGCCATCATTACCCTCGACCCAAACGGCGCTCAAATAGATCTGTTTGAGGTGAAGTGACATGGGTGTTCGTAAACGTAAGCCAACAAGCCCCGGTCGTAGGTTCCAGACAGTTTCAGACTTTGCGGAACTCACCACTGATCGTCCAGAAAAGTCTTTGCTGCTCAAAAAGTCTCGCACCGGTGGTCGTAATAACCACGGCCGCAAGACCTCTCGACATCGCGGTGGTGGCCACAAACAGCAGTATCGGGTCATAGATTTTAAGCGTAAGAAGGACGGAATCCCTGCCAAGGTTGCCTCCATAGAATATGACCCCAACCGCACTTGTCGTATTGCTTTGCTGCATTACGTCGACGGAGAGAAGCGATATATCCTCGCTCCGAAAGACCTCCATCTTGGTGACCGTGTTCAGTCTGGGCAGGGGTCAGAGATTCGTGTTGGTAACGCACTACCGCTTCGTTACATCCCTGTGGGAACAGTGGTTCATAACGTCGAACTCCAGGCGGGTGCTGGCGGCAAGATGGCTCGCTCAGCAGGTGCGAGTGTCCAACTCGTAGCTAAAGAGGGCGACTTTGCCACTTTGCGGTTGCCCTCGACCGAGATGCGTCGAGTACCAATCGATTGCCGAGCAACGGTAGGAGAGGTTGGCAACTCCGAGCATGACTTGATCAAGATCGGTAAGGCCGGTCGTAACCGCTGGAAGGGCGTTCGCCCACAAACCCGCGGTGTTGCTATGAACCCTGTTGACCACCCCCACGGTGGTGGCGAGGGTAAGACATCCGGCGGACGCCATCCGGTGTCGCCGTGGGGCAAGCCTGAGGGCCGCACCCGAGACAAAAATAAGCCGTCACAGAAGTTGATCGTCCGACGTCGCCGCACCCGCGGCTCACGCCGGTGATCTGAGCGAGGAAAACGATGCCACGCAGCCTAAAGAAGGGCCCCTTTGTGGACGACCACCTGCTCAAAAAGGTGGACGTCCTGAACGAAGCGGGACAAAAGACAGTTATCAAGACCTGGTCACGCAGGTCGACGATTATTCCCGACATGGTTGGTCACACCATTGCGGTGCACGACGGGCGAAAGCATGTACCCGTCTACATCACAGAGTCCATGGTGGGCCACAAGCTCGGTGAATTCGCGCCAACTCGAACCTTTAGGTTCCACGCTGGTCAAGAGAAGTCAGCGAAGGGCCGTCGATAATGGCCAGTATTCAGTTTGACGAGCGCAAGACGAACGAGCGTCCTGGAGTCCGTGCAGTTCATCGCGGCGCAGGTTTCTCGGCCTATAAGGCGCGAGAGGTTCTTGACCTGATTCGCAATAAGTCTGTTGCAGAAGCAAGAACCATCTTGCAGTTCTGTGAACGTTCTGCTGCCGATGAGGTTGCAAAGGTCCTTGATTCGGCAGTTGCGAATGCGGCAAACAATAACGATATTCCTCCAGAGGAACTCTTTGTTTCTGCTTGCTTCGCAGATGAGGGATCAACGATGAAGCGGTGGCGCCCTCGTGCTCGAGGCCGTGCCACAAGGATTCGTAAAAGGACTTGCCACATTACGTTGATCGTTGGTCGTTATACCCAGACTGAGCTTGACCGTCGTAACGCACGCCTTGCAGCTAAGGGTCAAACTGCTGCTAGCCCAGCAGCAGACAGAGCACGAAGGGTCTCCCGCAGCCGTTCCGGAGAGCCCAAGACAACCGAGACTGCAGTAGCAGCTGAGGACGCTATCGCTGATGATTCAGCAGTAGATGATTCAGCAGTAGATGATTCAGCAGTAGATGATTCAGCAGTGGTTGAAGAAGCGTTGTCTGAAGACGCAGCAGTAACTGAAGTTGTTGAATCTGAAGTTGTTGAATCTGAAGTTGTTGAATCTGAAGTAACCGAAGTAGTTGAAGATGCTGAACCGGTCGAAGAAGTTGCATCCGATGCAGCATCTGAGGACGACTCAGCCGATGAGTCCGAGAAGAAGGAAGACTGATGGGTCAGAAGGTCAATCCCTATGGCTTCCGCCTCGGTATCACAACCGATTGGAAGTCCCACTGGTTCGCCACACGTGGCGAGTACGTGGAATACCTCACCGAGGACTGGAAAGTCCGCGATTATTTGATGAACAAGTTGCCGAGCGCAGCGATCAGTCGAGTAGAGATTGAGCGCACGCTTGATCGCTTGCGAATCGATGTCCACACTGCAAGGCCTGGAATCGTCATTGGCCGTCGTGGCGCTCAAGCAGATGAGCTTCGCACCGACCTGACCAAAATGACTGGTAACCCAAAGGTGCAACTCAACATCCAAGAGATCAAGCAGCCAGAACTCGATGCTGCTCTGATCGCTCAGGGAGTGGCAGATCAGCTCACTAACCGTGTTGCATTTAGACGTGCCATGAAGCGCGCTGTGCAGAATGCTCAAAAAGCAGGTGCGCTCGGAATTCGAGTTCAGTGCTCGGGTCGCCTTGGCGGTTCAGAGATGGCTCGCACCGAATGGTACCGAGAGGGTCGTGTCCCGCTTCACACACTTCGAGCGGATATTGACTACGGCTTCCGTGAGGCAAAGACTACGTATGGCCGCATTGGCGTCAAGGTCTGGATTTACAAGGGTGACATTCTGCCTTATAAGCACACTGAAGAGCAGAAAATTGCAAAGGAAGCCGCACTTGCCACTGGTGAACTGACCGACATGACACCTCGTGTTGTGTCTAATCGCCCTGTAACAGCGACTCCAAGACCAGCAACTGTCAGCGAAGACTCGATTACTGACGAAGATGCTGAAGTTGAGATCAAGCCACTCATCGCAGAGGCTGACCCAGAATTTGAGCGTCTTCTTGCTGAAGAAGAAGATATCGAGCGTCAGACCAAAAACGAGCACAGCGAACCGCAGCATTTCCGTCCTGGGGATGGTGACTGATCATGTTGATGCCAAGGAAAGTTAAGCACCGCAAAACTCATCGCGGGCGCACCAAGGGAACCGCTAAAGGCGGCACTGAAGTCAACTTCGGACAGTACGGAATCCAAGCTCTTGAGCCCGGGTGGATTACTGCTCGGCAAATTGAGGCCGCTCGTATTGCCATGACTCGCCATATCAAGCGTGGCGGCAAGGTCTGGATCAACGTGTTCCCAGACAAGCCAGTCACACAAAAGCCGGCCGAGACCCGAATGGGATCTGGTAAGGGCAACCCAGAGTTGTGGGTTGCAGTGGTGCGTCCAGGACGGGTTCTGTTCGAATTGTCGTACCCAGATGATGAGATTGCGCGTGGAGCACTGAATCGTGCAATCCAGAAATTGCCGATCAAGGCCCGCATCATTACTCGCGAGGAGACCTTCTGATGGCTAAAACAATGAGCAATCCTCGGGACCTTGGCGACGCTGAACTTATCGAGAAAATTGCAGAAGAGAAGGACCGTATGTTCAAACTTCGGTTCCAGCTCGCAACAGGTCAGCTCGAGAACTTCGCCCGGATGACCCAGACCAAACGAGACATCGCTCGACTCTTTACAGAGCTTCGGGCCCGTGAAATTGCAGCTGCTGAAGCCGCTGCAGAAGGTAAGGCGTGATGAGCGAGACAGCTTCTACAACGCCGGAGCGCAGCGCCCGCAAGGTTCGCGAAGGCATTGTTACCTCCGACAAAATGGACCGGACCGCTGTGGTGACTGTTACCGAACGTGTTCGCCACATTCGTTATAACAAGACCGTGCAGCGTGCCAAGAAGATGTATGTGCACGACGAAGAGAACGACCTGCACATCGGAGACCGTGTTCGCATTGCAGAAACACGCCCCCTCTCTAAGACCAAGCGCTGGCGCATCGTTGAAGTGCTGGAGCGTGCAAGATGATTCAGCAGGAGACCCGTCTTCGGGTTGCAGATAACTCTGGTGCACGTGAGATCTTGGTGATCAAGGTTCTCGGTGGCTCAAAGCGTCGTTACGCAGGAATCGGAGACGTGGTCGTTGCCACAGTCAAGGATGCCTTGCCTGGTGCTGCAGTCAAAAAAGGTGAGGTCGTGAAATGTGTGATTGTTCGCACGAAGAAAGAACGACGTCGCTCCGATGGTAGCTATATC
>JBBDMQ010000155.1:0-4640 GCA_040878245.1 Microthrixaceae bacterium | reverse complement strand
TCTCTCGTCGAGAGGTTGAAGAATTCATCCGCACGGCTGACAGCCCCTCTGAAGACTCTCATAAGCGTGCCCGCCCCCGTCTTGAGTATGAACTCAACGAGACCGTTCGGGTGAAGGAAGGCCCGTTTGCTGACTTCTCTGGTTCTGTTGTTGACATTGATGCGGATCACATGAAGATGAAGGTTCTCGTCAATATCTTCGGTCGTGAGACCCCAGTCGAACTGGAATTTTCTCAGGTGGCAAAGCTCTAATTCAAGGCCCTACTAGCTTCGACACGCTGTCGGGTTGCTACAGGGGCACTTGATGTACCACACTTACACGTCGTCTACGGGCCCCGGAATGCATGTGCGTTCGGATTGTTGCCCTCTTGCAGGAAGTGAAAAATGGCCAAGAAAAAGGTCGTAGCCCTAGTAAAGATCCAGATTCCCGCCGGTCAGGCATCGCCTGCACCGCCCGTTGGAACCGCGCTCGGTCCTCACGGTGTAGCAATCATGGACTTCTGCAAGGAGTACAACGCCAGAACAGAAGCTCAGCGAGGAACGATTGTTCCCGTTGAAATCTCCATTTTCGAAGACCGCACATTTAGTTTCGTCACCAAGACCCCGCCAGCACCAGTGCTGATTCGTGAGGTCCTTGGTATAGCTAAAGGCTCCGAAACTCCTGGTCGTGGATCAATCGCAGAGATCACTGATAGCCAGCTAGAAGAGATTGCAAAAATCAAACTGCCCGACCTCAACACTGATGATCTTGAGGCTGCAAAACTGCAGATTGCCGGGACGGCTCGCTCAATGGGAATACGTCTAGCCGAGTAGTCCGAGCAAATAACTGAGTACCAAATCGTCAGTAAGAACTACGGCCCCAAGAGGAAGACCTCGCCTCTGGAACCGCCGACATGAGGGAGACCATCCATCAGGAGATCGACATGGCATTTCACGGTAAGAAGTTCGATGACGCTGCAAAGCGTTTTGATCAGGCCAACTTTCATACCCCGGAAGAATCTGTGGCTGTTGTAAAAACAATCGCCACCAAGAACTTTGACGAGTCCATTGACTTGGCAATCCGACTCGGAGTAGATCCTCGTAAGCCCGACCAGATGGTTCGAGGCACAGTCGCTCTTCCTTCAGGCACAGGCAAGGACGTTCGGGTAGCAGTATTTGCTCAGGGTGAGGCCGCTGCGGCTGCAACTGCTGCGGGTGCCGAGTATGTGGGTGCTGAAGATCTTGCGGCGCTCATCGAGGGCGGCATGATGGACTTTGACGTCACCATCGCCACTCCCGACCTGATGCCACTTGTTGGCCGCCTCGGTCGAGCACTCGGCCCTCGTGGGCTGATGCCCAACCCCAAGACGGGTACGGTTACCGCAGACCCAGCCAAGGCGGTTGAAGAGTTCAAAGGTGGCAAGGTGGAATACCGCACCGACCGCCATGGCAACGTTCACGTGCCAATCGGGCGTGCAAGCTTTGAGCCCTCAGCCCTGAGCGACAACTTCTTTGCTGTGCTTGAAGAATTACAGAAGGCCAAACCCTCATCTTCAAAGGGCCGCTACTTCAAGAAAGTAACCCTTTCTTCAACAATGGGCCCTGGTATTCGCATTGACATCAACAAGCTGGATCGGCCTGAATCGGCCTAAGGCCTGAGCTTCGGGCAGACTCTGCAGGAGCCACAACTTCTCAGCAGATTATGATGATTATCCCTATCAAACTATGCGTACGGTGCGAGGACTGCGTAGCTTTGTGAGTAATGGATGAAGCTAAAATAACCTCAGTGACCGAGAGCCCAGTGACCGACAGCCCAGCGTCAACAACAGCAGCAACTCAGTCTCTTCCAGAGCGGTCAGCAGCTGATCGGGCAATGCTTAAGTTCTTGCGGATTGACCCAGCCGCTCCGCCGAAGAGCATCTTTGGTTCAGAGAACGCATTCGGCAAATCAATAGCATTCTCGGCAATGCGTTGCACCGTTACGTACTTGCTGCTCCCGTTGCTCGCACCGATAGTTGACCTTACCCAGGGCATCACCAAGCCAATTGTTGGCCTGCTACTTGGTGCAGTGTCAATGACTGCAATTGCATTATCTATGCGAAGGTTTTTTGCTTCGAATCATAAATGGCGCTGGGGTTATTCACTCGTGGGCGGAAGCATATTTGTGGCTCTTGCCGTGATGGCGATGTTTGATATTCGGGAACTGATTCTTCGCTAACACACCACGAGAACTAACTTGGGGCCATGAAGATCTATGGCCGCAATGTTCTTTTGACTGGTGCTAGCGGCGGCTTGGGCCAGGCGATTGCCAAGGAACTGTTTGCTCGCGGTGCCCGCCTGACACTGACTGGGCGTCGTGTTGAAGAACTTGAGGCTCTGGCCGAGCAAACTCAGGCCCAGATTTTGGTGGCCGACCTCTGCGACACACAGGGGCTCGAATCAGTTATTGAGGCCTCCCGTGACTGCGATATTTTGATCGCCAATGCGGGAATGGGCTCGGATGTCACCGTGGCTGAGATGACAGCAGACGTGGTAGATCAGTCAATTGGTGTCAACCTGAGAGGGCCGATTCTGATGGCTACAGCCTTTGCTCAGGCTCATCTTGACCGTCAGGCTGCTGGGCAGATTGTGTTTATTGGGTCGCTCTCCGGGGTGGTTGCTACTCCAAATACGAGGATGTACAACGCTACAAAATTTGGTTTGCGCGGGTTTTCATTGTCTCTTCGAGAAGACCTGTCGACCGCCGATATTGGGGTGTCGATCGTTGAGCCCGGGTTCATCTCAGAGGCAGGCATGTTTGCTAACTCAGGAATCAAGCTGCCGGCGGCCGTTCGCAAAAAGACGCCAGCCGACGTTGGCCGGTGCGTAGCCAAAACAATTGAGTCCAACCCTGCGGAAGCCTTTGTTGCTCCAATTGAGCTTCGCCTGGTGGCCAATCTGGCGGGCTTAGCTCCGGGGCTCTCTTCACGGATTCAACGGCGTGCGGGTACTGCAGATATGACCGATAACAATTCCCGGTCCTGAACCAACGAAGAGCGCATTGCAGGCAACTTGTCGTGCAAGCAATGTGTCGTGCAGGCAATGTGTCGTACAGGCAACTTGTCGTGCAAGCAATGTGGAGTTAATCCCTCATGGATACAGGTGCCTTCACAGCCTAGGGAGTGTCATGCATAAGGTCGCCCATGCTGAGGCAGATCTCTGTGGCCATGTCCATGCCCCCGGGCAAAATGCCCATACCAAAGAACCCATGCACCATGTCGTCATAGCAGCGGTATCTGGTGGGGACACCAGCCTCAACGAGCATCTCGGCGTAACGCCGACCTTCATCACGGAGAGGATCAAACCCTGCGGTCACCACAAGTGCGGGGGCCACTCCAACTAAATCTTTTTGCTCAATCGGAGATGCAAGCGGCGAGTCCCAGTCACTTGGATCAGGCAGATACTGGGCTCGGAACCATTCCATAGAGTCCCGTGTCAAAAAGAAACCTTTGGCAAAGTGTCTGTGAGAAGCCTCACGCATGTGGGCATCCGTTGCGGGGTAAATCAGACATTGAGCAACAGGGGCGGGTACATCGGTATCTCGCGTGACTTGAGCGACAACGGCCGCCAAATTACCCCCGGCGCTGTCTCCCATGACACCCACACGGCCAGGCTCAATCGAGAGTTCGGCTGTGTGATCATGCACCCAGCGGTACGCAGCGACTGCGTCATCGATTCCCGCCGGAAAGGGGTGTTCCGGCGCAAGCCGGTAGTCGACAGCAATAACAATGCACTCGCTTTCATCGGCCAGTAAACGACAGGATCCATCATGAGTATCTAGATCGCCAGTCACCCATCCGCCTCCGTGCAAAAACACGATTGCAGGGGCTGTTTCGGACAGGCCGAATCGGCGATAGATCCGAACGGGAATTTCTCCAGCCGGGCCAGGGATTCGACGGTCAACCACATGTAGGCCAGTTCGAACCGGCATGGCCAAGCGTGTAGCGCGGCGCATGTCGCTTCGACGCTCACTCACCGACTGGGTCTCTCCTTCTGGCCGAATGCCAAGGCGCTCAGACAACACCAGCATTGCTTGTAGGCGTCGGTTCAAGACTCGCCCATCGATAGCTACTGGAGCTGCGCCGACTAACCGATCCAAAATCGAGTCTGGCAATGCCAAGACTGACGTGATTGCCCGTGTTACCAAGCTTCTGCGTTCGCTCATATCTCACCACAGTAGGCCCGTTGGAGGTACCTCGCCACGGGGAACTTGAGAGATAGCGTACGGGCATGACGACTCCTGCAAGGCTTTGCCGTAGGTGACTTCACTTTTTGAGTTTCACGATGTCACTGTCCGGATCGATTCCGTTGACGTCTTGCAAAATGTAAGTTTGGCTATTCCTGACTCAAAGCTGACTGTCATTGCTGGAGCCTCTGGCTCGGGCAAGTCAACGCTGCTTCGTTGCTGCAACCGGCTCGATGCGCCAAGCTCGGGAAGCCTTCAGTATTTAGGAGAAGAGGTCGATTCACTAGACCCGCTCCAACACCGTCGAAGCGTGGGAATGGTTTTTCAGCAGCCAGTGACTTTTCCGGGTTCAGTGTTTGAAAACCTTCGGGCCGCCCTACCGGACCTGAGCCAAGAGCGTGCAGTACAGCTCTGCATTCGGCTGGCGCTGAACATCG
>JBBDMQ010000154.1:0-4648 GCA_040878245.1 Microthrixaceae bacterium | reverse complement strand
CTCGGAGATCCGCCCGATTATGAACCCGGTCCCGATCGTTCGCTCACTGGAATTGCTCTGGCCAACGGCTGCACTCCGCTAGAGGTTGCGTATGACGCAATGTTGACTGACGGCGGTAGAGGGCTGCTGTATGTTCCGATCTTGAATTACGCCCAAGGCAACCTAGACCCAGTTCGAGAAATGTTGCTTCACCCGCGCGCAGCATCTGGGTTAGCTGATGGCGGAGCGCACTGCGGCGTTATATGCGATGCATCGATGCCAACTTTTATGCTGACTCACTGGACTCGAGACCGCACTCGTGGAGACACCCTTCCACTTGAACTCATGGTGAAAAAGCAGACCCATGACACAGCACGCTTGTATGGCCTGACCGACCGAGGCACGCTTGAGGAAGGCATGGTTGGCGATGTGAACATCATCGATTACCAGAACCTTCAGCTTGAAAGTCCTTATGTGGCAGCCGACCTTCCCGCTGGCGGAACGCGTTTAGTTCAGCGTGCACGCGGCTATGTTGCAACCATCAAATCGGGCGAAGTCACCTTTGAATATGGCCAAGACACCGGTGTCCGACCGGGGCAACTTTTGCGAGGAGCAAGATGACAGACAACCCACTACTCCATATGTCGCCAGACGAACTTTTATCTACAACTCGATCAGTGCGAAAGCGCCTGGACTTCTCTCGCCCGGTAGAGCCCGAGCTTCTCAATGAATGTTTAGAGCTCGCAGCGCAAGCACCGACAGGTTCGAATGCTCAAGGCTGGCACTTCATAGTGGTCACAGACCCCGCTAAGCGTGCCGCTTTAGGTGAGATGTACCGCAAAGGCTTCCAAGTTTTCTACGGAGATCGAGAAGCCGCAGAAGCGAACCTTCCCAAAGACGACCCAACCTATGTTGCTACTACCAAGAGAGTTATCGACTCAGCTGTTTACTTAGCTGAACACATGGGTGAAGTTCCGGTGATGCTCATCCCCTGCATTGACGTCCGAACAGACGGCCTAAACGCTGCCATTCAAGCAAGCATCTGGGGGTCGCTGTTACCCGCCGTCTGGAGTTTTATGTTGGCTGCACGTTCACGTGGGTTGGGAACTTGTTGGACAACTCTGCATCTGATGCACGAGGCCGAAGCAGCCGAGTTGCTTGGGATACCCGACAATATGATGCAGGGTGCGTTGATTCCGGTTGCACATACGCTCGGCTTGGATTTTAAAGCAGGCGCTAGAAGAGATATGGAGCGGATCATCCACCACGATGGTTGGTAGTTGATCCCGTTAATGAACTCGCAGCCGAACGATCTAGCTCTGCAACTTCTCGCTGCGACTGAACTGCTCGAAGCAGTGGCACAAGACCGATCAGTTCTTGCGCACCTCAGCACCGACCAGCGGTCAAGGTTTCTGAGCGCAGCCGGGGACGTGTTCTGCCCAGACGTCGAAGAGCGGCGGCAGCAGATTCGAGCCCGGCGTCGCAAGCAGCGTTTAGAGAAGGCTCAGCAGGACGAGACTGTTTTGAACAGCACAGGAATCAGAACTTTGCGCGCCCAAGAAGTTTTTACCTCTCCAAATATCTTTCCGCCGGTTGGGTTTGTGCAGACCGAACTCACTGAGAATGAACGGCCCGCTCACATCTATTCAGCGGGCCAAACTCTTCAGCTGCAGCATTGCTACGTGTGCAAGGTGAAATACTCACAGATTCACTTTTTCTACGATCAGCTCTGCCCTACCTGCGCCGATCTGAACTACGCCAAAAGAACAGAGTCAGCAGATCTTCATGGGCGTGTTGCACTACTCACTGGCGGTCGAGTCAAGATTGGATATCAGGCAGGGATCAAGTTGTTGCGCGCTGGCGCTCATCTTGTGGTCACCACACGATTCCCTCAGGACTCAGCAATGCGATACAGCCAGGAGCCAGACTTTTTACACTGGCAAGACCGTCTAGAAATCTACGGCCTTGACCTGCGCCACACGCCAAGCGTTGAAAGCTTTTGTAGCCACATGTTGGCTACGCACTCTCGGCTGGACTACATCATCAACAACGCTTGTCAGACCGTTCGCCGGCCACCCGAGTTTTACGAACACATGATGGAACTTGAGCGGGGCGCACTCAACGAGTTGCTGCAGGCAAATCAGCAAGATGCTCCGGTGACTCCTGCCCGAGCTATAGGTGCGAGTGCACTAGTGCGCTCTGCGTCAGGGGCAGCTTCCTCGGCCGAAATTTCGCAGCTACCGCTACTGCCCGAGGACCACCTTCGGCTGGGGCTCATGTTTCCCGGCGGGGTTCTCGACCAAGATCTGCAGCAAGTCGACCTGCGGGAAATAAATTCTTGGCGACTGAATCTGGCGCAGGTGTCAACGGTGGAAATGATTGAGACTCAGCTCGTGAACGCTGTCGCACCCTTCGTGCTGAACGCTCGTCTCAAACCACTCATGCTGCAGACCCCCGATCAAGATAAGCACATTGTCAACGTATCGGCCGTTGAGGGACAGTTCTACCGGCGTTTTAAGACCACCAAACACCCCCATACCAATATGGCAAAAGCGGCTCTCAACATGATGACTCGCACCTCTGCTGCGGAGTATCACGCAGATGGGATCCACATGAATAGCGTTGATACTGGCTGGGTAAGTGATGAGGATCCTGTACATATCGCAGAACGCAAAACTGCTGAGCATGGATTCCATCCGCCGCTAGACATCGTTGACGGAGCAGCAAGAATCGTTGACCCGATCATTGCTGGAGAACTCACTGGCAACATGCTGTGGGGACAATTCCTCAAGGACTACTTCCCTACTGACTGGTGAAAGCTACTGACTGGCATAAGTAACTCAGGACTCACTCGCAGCTATCAATCCAGACCTGACCATCTACACGGAGTTCTTTTTTCCAGATCCAACCTTCGGCCTTTACTCGATCAATCAGTACAGACGCTGCCTCGAACGCAGCGCGTCGGTGTACTGCAACAGCCACAATCACCACCGCAGGATCGCCGACCTCGACACGACCGACTCGATGCATCGCTAATGCCGCACCAAGGCCAAATTCCTCGGCAACTTCAGTTGCAAAGGTGTGAAGCTGAGTCTGAGCGCGCTCCTCCCAAGCTTCGTACTCCAAAGCCAAGACCTGTTGGCCATGATTCGGAGTGCGCACCGTTCCTTCAAATACCACGATCCCACCGCAGTCATCTCGACGGACGGAATCAACAAGATCCACCAGATTGAGCGGGCTTGCACTTAAGCCGGCAACAATTCGAGGGTGAAGCTTTGCAGCACTCTTTGCAGCACTTTCAGCGGTCATGTGGTCTAGCTCCGGACCGTGGCACATGCGTGCGGAAGAATCTGAATCACGGCCTCAAGGCTTTCGGTAGCCCCTGCAACTGAACCGGGAAGGTTCACTATCAAGGTCTTTCCACGTCTCCCTGCATACTGCCGCGAAAGCGCCGCTAAGGCAGTGTGTTTCAATCCTACAGAACGCATCAGTTCGCCAATTCCGGGTGCTTCGACCTCGAGCACTTCACGAGTTGCCTCGGGGGTGACGTCTCGAGGCGCCAGGCCAGTGCCGCCATTTGTCAGAACAAGATCTACCTGATCTACATCGCACCACTGGATCAGTATCTTGACAATTGCTGAGCGCTCGTCAGGCACCACTGCTCTGAGCACCACTTGTGCGTCTAGAACGCTCAAAAGAGTTGCCTCAACTGCGGGACCCGTCAGGTCTTCGTACTCGCCAGCCGAGGCCCGATCCGACACAGTCAGCACTGCGACTCGCATACCCGAGGAGGAATGATCCCGTGCATGGTCTGAACCGCCAGAGACAGGAGGAAGAATTGCCAACTCCGTGCCGGCAGAAGCCGTTGCAAACTCAGATCCCAGAAGAATCACTTCGTCAACCATCACGGTGCAGTGAAGTCGAAGCTGTGCGAACTCTGACCCGAAGAGCATGTCTGCAGCAGCAAGGACCTCAGCAACGGTGACTCCATCAATGTTGACTGATCGAGTTCCTGCAATTTCTCGAGCTTGAGCGAAAAGCAAGACCTGTGTCACGGCTCAAACTCTACAGACTTCGCAAGAGCGGCCACACCCGGCGCTTGCTTCAGAGTTGGGACTATCCGCCAATACGAGACATCAGACGCACTGGCTGTTCAAACTCAGGGCTGCCAATAACATGACCCGGCCCTTTGAGTGCAACAGCCGAGCAAATAATCTGGGCGAGTTCCGTCCGAGAGGCTCCAGCCCTGAGGGGGGTCCGAAGGTCGGTTTCGGTATGGGCAAACAAGCACGTTCTTAAGTACCCATCCGAGGTCAAGCGAAGGCGATCGCACTGTTCACAAAAAGGTTCAGTCACGCTTGAAATGACTCCGATACGCCCTGGCGAGCCATCAACAAAGGAGTAGCTAGCAGCAGGCTCGCTGCCGCGCTCTAGACCTGCGAGAGGATACGAGGAGTTGATGCGTCGAAGAATTTCAGCAGAGGAGAGCACCTGTTGAGATCGCCATGTACTTCCCGCGCCAAGAGGCATGTTTTCTATAAAGCGCACATCACAATCAGCGCCACGAGCGAATCGCACGAAATCCAAGATCTCGTCCTCATTTGTCCCGGCAATCATCACACAATTTACCTTGACCGGGGTCAGCCCAGCCTTCTGTGCTGCAGCAATA
>JBBDMQ010000153.1:4146-4655 GCA_040878245.1 Microthrixaceae bacterium | reverse complement strand
CAGGTTTACGAGCAGCAGGTTTACGAGCGGCAGCAGGTTTACGAGCGGCAGGTTTACGAGCGGCAGGTTTACGAGCGGCAGGTTGTGCGCTGCGCGCCTTTCGGCGCAACTCAGAACTCACCGGACTGCACTCTCCGAAGGAATGCCTACAGCGTCTTGGCCTTCCACAGTTTTGCTCGAGGCGAGTGCACCCGGGGTCAGGGGAACTACTGGCCCAGGCTCAATCATGTTGAGTTGTTCTGCCTCAGCCGTGATCCTTTCAGGGGACTCTCGCTCGGCAATCTGAGCTCGCAATGCATGGTGAAGGTCCTCAGCCTCGCCAAGGTCAGCCGCTAGTCGATCGATCTCACTTTGCCCCGAGATTCGTTGACTTTGAATCGCAACTGCCCCGAACAAAAGTACGAATGCCATCACCCCTGTCATGGCTAAAAATGCCCTTAACGAGACCATCCTGCGAGGAAATACTCGGAACTGTGGTGGGGGGGGGGGGGGGGGGGGGGGGGGGGGGG
>JBBDMQ010000153.1:0-4136 GCA_040878245.1 Microthrixaceae bacterium | reverse complement strand
CCGCGACTTAGTGGTGGCGGGAGTTGAATCTGTTCTTTGACGGCGCTGTGCCGTTTGGGAGCGAGAAAGCTCCGGAAGGTTCCGAGCTGTCCGGCTACGAACTGCCGTCACGAGGCCTGCTCCTCGAGTCGCTCAACGGCCCGAAGTCGCACGCTCTCGGCTCGGCGATTACTCCTGGCTTCCTCTGGAGTGGCTTTCCATGCGCCTCGCTTCAGTAAACGAACTGTTGGTTCAGCACCACAGGCACACGGCAGCCCCGACGGGCATACGCAGCCACCGGTCTCAGCCTGACGAAAGGCTGACTTAACCATTCGATCCTCAAGCGAGTGGTAGGAAAGAACCGCAAGACGACCACCGGGGGCCAAAATCGACAACGCACCGTCAAGGGCATCGGACAATTGTTCGAGCTCGGAGTTCACCTCAATACGAATCGCCTGAAAGGTCCGCTTGGCCGGGTGTCCTCCAGTTCTCCTTGCTGCTGCTGGAATCGCGTCGCGAACCACCTCGGCAAGCTCTGAAGTGTCAGTAATCGGACGAGCTTCGACGATGGCACGAGCAACACGGGAGGCAAATTTTTCCTCGCCATAGTTTCGAATAACTCTTACAAGCTCTGAGTAGCTGTAGTCGTTGACTACTTGCAGAGCGCTTTTGGGGTCACGACGATCCATCCGCATGTCGAGCGGCGCAGCGGACCGGTATGAAAACCCTCGATCAGCGTTATCAAGCTGAGGGGAAGAGACTCCAAGATCTAGTAGCACAGCGGTTGCTCCTTGATGAGTTCGATTTCGGACAAGATGTTCCAACTGGTCGAAGCCTGTTCGCAGCAGTTCAACGCGATCAGACATGTCTTCCAGGTTTCGCTGAGCTGCCGCAAGGGCAAACTCGTCGCGATCAAGGCCCAGAAGCCGAAGTCCGGGATTGGCTTGCAGTACTGCTCTGGCATGACCTGCGCCGCCCAAGGTTGCGTCCACGAACAGCCCTGCGGGAACCTCACTAAAGAGGTCAACGATGCGCTCAAGAAGAACAGGAGTGTGATGAAACTCATCGGCCACGACTGCTCCCGACTCGGCGGCCGACACAGGTTTGAGTCTGCGATCCGAACAGCTGCTTGAAGCTGCTCACTGATCTCTGACACTGGCCATGCTGGAGGACAGCCTCCCGATCACGCGACAACTGCCGGGATGTCTCCCCGGTCAGTCCGAATTGGCGCGGGCGGAGTTCAAGGCCAACCCTCACGTTGACCGGGAAGCTGCCCACCGGCGTGGCCAGTGAGTTGCTGTTACTTGAGTTGACGGGGCGTAATCTCAGGAAGCCTTCGAGGAAAGTCATAGCGTAGGCAACTTGTCGAACGCGTCAGAAAGGCCCATTCCTGAAGAGCTGCTGGATAGAGTCTCGGTTTCGAGTTCAGACCAAGTCGACCGGTCATAGATGGCCGCAAAGCTGTTGGAACCCACAATGGTGACATCGCGTTGTAGGCCCACGATCTCTCTGAGTTTTGCGTTGATCGTGACCCTATGCTGAGAGTCAGGCGTAACTGGGCTCACTAATGACAAGAGCACTTGCATCTGCTTCCGAGTGAAGTTTCCGCTCAGATCAAGCTTGCGACGGTAACGCTCCCACCCTTCTGGTGTGAAGAGCGCAGCCGATGATCCAACAAATGCTACGTGTACTCCATCGGCAAATTCGGAGCGGTACGCAGAAGGCAAGACCATGCGGCCCTTGTCATCAATCGTGTGCTCAAACTGCCCTAAAAATTCCATACCCTCGCTCGCTCAAGCCGCTGAGCGGCTTCGTCGCTTACTAGATGTGTGCTGCTGTGCTGACCTGGTATCTCAATGGCGTCCGGAAGCACTTGGGCATATCCCCCCTTGTCTTCCTTTCTACTCCACTTCCCTCCACTTTACCCCTATTCGCTCCACAATCAAGTATTTCTTTGCCTACTTGTTCGAAAACCACACGTAGAGCGCGATCTCTCGCGCTAAGAGCGCTCAACTACTCGCAACCCCAGCTTCAATCTTCGGCGCCGGTTTTCGACGGATTCCGTTGAAAAACGGCGCCAAAGATCAGGGGACGTTGAAAAACGGCGCCAAAGATCAGGGGACGTCGAAAACCGGCGCCGAAGAGAGCGATTCGGCTATTCGACCGGCAGATGAATCCTGAGCGCGTCGAAAACTTGTTTCTCCAACAAGTCTTGTGGCGCAGGCTGTGATCCGCGAATCACATCAACCTTGTTACGCAAGGCAGCCTGCAAAGAACTGCCCGCGCTCGCAGCTTTGGCGCCGGAAAGCTGCGGATTCCGTCGATAATCGGCGCCAAAGTTATCTGGGGGAAGCGAAGCTGGCAGGGCTTCGGACTGCAGAAGCATCAATAACGGTTCAGGATTCCAGGTGGTGTACACCACGCATTGGAACCTTGCGCCAAACCGGGACCTGCGCTGAGAAATACCCACAAGCTTGCGATGGTTCAGACTGACTTCACCCGGGCCCAACCCTGCGAAGCAAGCAATCTGGCCGAGCTCTCGATTCACCATGGGGCCCCGATGCACCTGCGGAGATGGCTCCCCAACGGAGACGGGCAATGGAGCAAGCTCGGCCAAAGCCTTCGCCCAACTCTCCCCGAGCCACCAAGAAGACTGGCTCACATCCTCACGCCAAAGTGGATCTCCCGCCGGCAACCACAAGTCGACCCAGCACTGCTCCCCCGGCGCAAGCCACACTGCTCCCCCACCTGAATTTCGCTTTGCCAAATCAAATCCCGCATGCGCAGCAAATTCGGCCCATGCGTAAGTCGCTGGCTGAGCGCTACCGAGAACAAGTGCAGGTCGTGTGACTGAATTCAGTCGCACAGCTCGTCCCTCGCTCAGCATCTGGTCCTGATGAAGTTCCTGCGCAGTCCCGCTGCGGTACTCACACGCCCAAGCCAGAGGGTCAGAAGCGGCAGTACTCATATCTCTAATTCTTCACCATGGACGACCCCAAGGAATACTCGGCTGCTAAAAACCTGCCTCACTCTCCCGACTAATATTCGCCTCATGGCTGATGGCGGATTGCTCAGTAGTTTTGGCGGAGGCTCACAATCGAGACGTCGTGCAGCGCGGGTCGTCATCCTTGACCCACTCGATCGAATCCTGCTTATCAACGCAAGTGACCCCTTACATCGCAATGGTCCAGGATGGTGGGAGATCCCAGGTGGCGGGATTGATCACGGCGAAAGCACCGAGGATGCAGCACGTCGAGAACTGTGGGAGGAAGCCGGAATCTCTGGCGCTGAGATCGGCCCCTGCGTCTGGGTGCAGCAGGTGGAATTCACCTTCGGTGGCTGGAAGTTTGATCAAGACGAGTGGGTACACATAGCGCGTTGTGAGGGAGTCTCAAACGGACCTCAGGGCCTTGAAGCATTAGAGGCGCTCGCATTTGGCGAGCAGCGTTGGTGGACCCTCGAGGACCTCCTCGAACACCAGCCTCGAACGATTCCTTATCGCATGACCGAATTTCTTCCGCAGATCCTCAACGGTGAGTATTCGGGCGAACCAATAGACATCACCCCAACTCCTGACCATGTTGCTCGCTGGCATCAACAGGAATCACCGCCTCGAGCCTGAAGTTGCAGTCCTAGAGTCGCAGTTCCTGCACGCAGTAGCGCTGCAATTGATCTTCATCAGGAACTCGGCCAATCCCGGGCCCGGTCGGAACGAGCAGTTCACCAACTGCGTTGGTACAGATCGGACTGCAGATGTCACGCTGCACATAGTGACTACTTGGACCCAAGTCAGTGGGAAGGTTGCAGCCTGGCAAGGCAGCGACTGCAGCGGCGCCTGCTCGACCAATTCCAAGCTCCAACATGCCGCCCACAAAACAGCTGACTCCCGCAGCTGAGGCAGCCTCTACACACAGTGCGGCAACGAGCACGCCACCCAAGCGGGCTGGCTTGACCGAGACAATGTCCACTGCCTCTGAAAGGACTGCTGACTGAACCGCCTCTAGTGAAGTAAGGGACTCATCTAACGCGACAGGGGTCCGCAGACTGGTTCGCCATTGGGCAAGCTCTTCGAAACTCAGAGCCGCAGAAAACGGCTGCTCGATGAACGCCAACCCGAGAGCGTCTACCTCTGCTAGCTGTTCAGGATGTGCATAGCT
>JBBDMQ010000152.1:0-4682 GCA_040878245.1 Microthrixaceae bacterium | reverse complement strand
GTTCGGGCTACTGCACTTAAGTACCCCACTGCTGCCGACGCGATGGCAGCCGGATGGGAAAAGGTCACGTCATATGTTCCGGGTATCGCTGCTCATTACATGAAATTCGGAATTGTAGATGGCAAGTTCCAAGTTGATCAGCCAGAGATGATTCTCTATGACGGCAATAGCCCCGAGGCTCGAGTGGTCGGACTGAGCTACTACATGATTCAGCCTGGTCTAGTAGAACCAAGTCAGGGGTTTACAGGGGCAAACGATCACTCACACCGTCATGTGGGCCTGTGTAACAAGACAGGCGTTGGCGTCATTGGTGACTCAACGCTGACCGCCGAAGAATGCGAAGCCATTGGTGGTGTCAAAAGTGATGGCTCAAAGGGCTGGATGAGTCATGCCTGGGTTGTTCCCGGATGCGAAAGTCCTTGGGGAGTATTCAGCGCAGCAAGTCCGCTACTTGACAGCAGGTTGGCCCAAGCCTCTGCAACGAATGAGGGTGCCTGCTCCGCATCTGGTGTCAGAGATCGGTACGAGCTGAGGTCCGGAAGCTCGTTGAGTAATCAGTCGAAAACCTCTA
Source organism: Microthrixaceae bacterium (assembly GCA_040878245.1). Lineage (GTDB taxonomy): Bacteria > Actinomycetota > Acidimicrobiia > Acidimicrobiales > Microtrichaceae > IMCC26207. The sequence continues at coordinate 4,111 of JBBDMQ010000152.1, read as the reverse complement.
CAGAAACTGCTTCTGGCGACTGAAGTATTGTGTAGTAATGAGCCAAGACAGCCCGAGTGATCAGAAGGTGGATGCCATTGATCGTGATGCGCCAATCTTTGTAGCTGGCCATCGTGGCCTTGTGGGTTCTGCTCTTGTGCGCCGACTTCAAGCAGACGGGTTCACTCGGATACTTGTAGCTGGTCGTGAAGAACTGGATCTGCGCGACCAATCGGCTGTGCATGCTTGGTTTCTAGCCAAGCAGCCGACCTACGTAATTCTGAGCGCTGGGACCGTCGGCGGTATTCTGGCAAACTCCACCCGGCCAGCTGAGTTCTTGTATGACAATCTGATGATTCATGCGACTGTGGTTGAATCGGCGAGGGCTACAGAGGTTGAAAAGCTTCTCTACCTTGGCAGCTCTTGTATCTATCCGCGTCTTGCGCAGCAGCCTATTCGCGAAGATGAGCTACTCACTGGAGCTCTTGAGCCCACCAATGAGGCCTATGCGATTGCAAAGATCGCTGGCATAAAAATGTGCGATGCGTATCGAGCGCAGTACGGCTGTAATTATATTTCGGCTATGCCAACCAATTTGTATGGCATCAATGACAACTTTGATCCAAAATCAAGTCATGTTCTGCCAGCAATGATTCAGCGGTTTCATCAAGCCAAGCTCTCCAAGGCCGAAACCGTTGGAATCTGGGGTTCTGGAACGCCGCTGAGAGAGTTCCTTCATGTTGATGACTTGGCCGATGCATGCTTGTTCTTGCTCGATCACTTTAATGATCCGGGCCCTATCAACGTTGGAGCAGGAAAAGAGATTTCGATTGCTGAGCTAGCGCAGGTCATCGGTGAAATTATCTACCCAGAGGCTGTAATCACCTTCGACTCTTCTCAGCCAGATGGGACGCCGCGAAAGCTTTTGGACTCAACGTTGCTTGATGGGTTGGGGTGGCATGCCTCAACTCCTTTGCACAAGGGGATCGAAGACACGTATTCCTGGTATCTGGATCAACTTGGCTAGTTCAATTTTGGTGGTGTGCACAGCCAATATCTGTAGATCTCCAATGGCTGAGCGGCTGATTCAGCGCGAGGTTTCCGAACGTCAAATTGATGTGAGGGTTTCTTCCGCAGGTGTGGCGGCTCAGGTTGGCAGACCTGCCGCTTCGGGGTCAATTTCGGCTCTTGCGGGACTCGGTTGCGAATTGTCCGAACATCGGAGTCGACCGATTGCAAACTTGGCTACTCAAGTAGATCTTGTGCTCACCATGGAGGTTGCTCACATACCACCAGTCGTCAGCGGGCAGAGAGAGCTGTTTCTTCGTACTTTTACACTTCGTGAAATGCTACGCCGGTCACGAGATGTTGGTCCTCGAGGGCAGCGATCTTTCGAGGAATGGCTGCATGCACTCAATCAAGGCAGAACTGCCAAAGGGGTGCTCTCCTCAAGGGATCTTGACATAGCTGACCCGTTTGGCAAAGAAGCTTGCGAGTTCAAAGCCTGCGCGGAACAACTCAATGACTTGTGCAGTCGCTTGGCTGTGAACATGTGGGGAGCCAACCCTCTGTTGATCTAAACTCATGGATTATGCAGCAACGTGGAGAAAAGGGTTTGTGGGTCCTTGCGATTGGTGCATCTGCTGTGGTGGGGTTTGCAATTGCTGGTTTCCCTGGCCTTCGTGGCCAAGCGGTAGATGCAGTTCCAACAACCACGGTCGAGTCCCCGGCGAGTGACTCTGCGATCAGCAGCACCACGACAACGATAATCACCACCACTACGATAAGCAGCAGCAGCACCACTCCTACTACATCGGTTCCACTAGTGCTTGTGAAGCCGCCAACGGACCTGACTGTGCGAGTTGGGAACGGCACCAGAACCTCTGGAGCCGCAGCCAAGATTTCTGATCGCCTCAGCGAACAGGGATATCAGACCCGAACGCCGACTGATACAAAACAAAAGGCCGAAACAGGCACAATCGTGTATTTCATTGGGCCCTATGAACTTGAAGCGCAAGCGCTTGCAACAGGTCTCGGCCTTGGGCTTGACTCAGTCCTGCCAGCTACCGACCCCCCGGCTATTGAACCTGATGGATCACAGTTACTTGTGATCGTTGGTACTGATCAGGCCGGCTGAGCCGCTGTCTGCTTGATTGCTCTTGTCTGCCTGATTCTTGTCTGCCTGATTCTTGACGGGAGGCTTTGACTTCTCAGCAGCTTCAGAGGTGTTCTTCTCGCCGTAGCCGTAGCCGTAGCCGTAACCGTAACCGTAACCAGTACCCTCGCCCTTTGATCGGTTCAACACTGCTCCGATGAGCGGGGCATCAACCTGTCGAAGTTGGCTGACTGCTTTTGCGATCTGACTGCGATCCGAGTTGCCCACTGATGCAACAAGGATGACTCCGTCAGCTACTGACGACAAAATCAGAGGGTCAGATACAGCTAGAACCGGTGGCGAGTCAATCACCACTAAGTCTGCGACATCTGCAAGGCCAGCTAAGAGCGCTTGGGCCCTCTTGCCAGACAACAATTCAGAGGGGTCAGGAGGTATTGGCCCCGAAGGGACGACCAACAGGTTGGGCTCACCAGGAATTCTTTGTCCTACTCCCTCAAATGTACTTTCGCCAAGAAGTAGCGAGGTAAATCCATGCTCGTTGCTCAGCCCAAAGCAACGATGCACCCGTGGGCTACGCAAATCACAATCCACGAGAACCACCCGCTTTCCGGCACGAGCAACTGCTACTGCAAAATTTGCAGCCGTAGTGGTCTTGCCATCTCCGGGTCGTGGACTTGTGAGCTGTACGCTCCGGATAGGCCGGTCAATAGCCAAGAACTGCACAGCTGTTCGAAGACCCCGATAAGCCTCGGCAGGGTACGAGGTTGGGTCCGTGCTGCTTACCACGGTCATCTCATCACTCTTGGTGTCTCTCTCGTAGAGTGGAATGACCGCTAGTACGTCAAGTTCCGACACAGTCTTGAGTTCTTCCTCAGTGCGAAGTGAGGTATCAAGATTCTCAAAAAGCAGTGCCATGGCCGTGCCAAGAAGTGCTCCAAGTAGGAGAGCTATTGCCAGGTTATTGAGCATCTTTGGCGAGTAGGGACTTGTGGGAACGGTGGCCTTGCTAATAATCGAGGCCCCACCTCCCTGCAGTAACTCGGCGGAAAGGTCTAGGTTTGCAGTGAGTTGCTCAAGGCGGGTTCGCTCAACGTCAAGCGCAGTAAGTCGTGGTTGGTATGAGCTCGTGATTCGCGCAGCCTCTACGTTTTGATTCAAGCTCGGCGGGAGCGAAGCTATTGCGTTATCCCGTTCGGCCTGAAGAGAGTTGATCCTTTGATCAACTAGGTCGGCCTGCCCTTGAATGGTTGCAGCTGCACCGACGTACTCGTCAACAAGCGAAGCTCTTCTCACGTCAATAAACGCTGCGGCATACGCGTTGGCAATCGTTGCAGAGGCCTTTGCGTTTGTGCTCGTGGCAGTAATCGTCATGATATCGGACTCAGTGTTGGCATCAACGGTGACGTCTGGTTCAAAGCCGAGGGTTTCAGTTGCAAGCTCGAGGACACGTAAGCTGCGGGCAAGTCCGAGTTCATTTTCCATCAGTGGCCGGGAATTTTGTGCGGACTGCACTGCCTCTGGATTGAGCAGCGCAGAGCTACTCCCTTGGCGGATGAGCAGATCTGATTGGGCTTTGTACCGAGGGGTTTGAAGGGTCGTGGCGATGACCGCTGTCAGTACCACGGTCACGATGCAGGCAACAATGAGCCATTTACGCCGCTTGGCGACGAGAAGAGCGTCGCGGATTCCATTTGTTTGTTCTATAAGCGGACTAGGCATCTAAGTTCTCATTCTACTCTCTGTACTAGAGCGGGGTTGGCCGAAGTACTAGGGCGGGGATGGCTGGCGACTCAGGTGGCGGTCATGTGGGTTCGAAAGTCACTTCAATCGGGTAGCGCCACTGCGAAGCCACATCCCCTGCAGCACGCCGGTTTTGGATCACTAGTTCGTTTGAATCCGTAGGGGTGAACTGCTCCCCATCAGTAACTGCTACTGAATAGCGGTCACGATTGACCATTGGATGAGCCGATACATCAAGGTGGTACTGCTTGCCGGGGCTGATTCGCCCGGACAGCT
>JBBDMQ010000151.1:0-4685 GCA_040878245.1 Microthrixaceae bacterium | reverse complement strand
CAAAGCCTCGGGTGTCACTCCTCAGATTTCTGTGATTATGGGCCCCTGCGCTGGTGGCTCGGTCTATAGCCCTGTCATGACTGACTTTGTTTTTATGGTTGATGAAACCTCTTATATGTTCATCACCGGCCCAGACGTGGTCAAGCAGGTCACCGGAGAGGAAGTCTCTCAGCTCGACCTTGGTGGTGCTCGTGTGCACACGAGCGTGTCTGGCGTGGCGCAGTTCATCTCAGCAGATGACCGCTCTGCTCTCGATGATGTTCGCTACCTACTCTCGTTTCTGCCATCCAACAATTTGGACGAGGCCCCTATTGAGCCGACCGAGGACCCATCCGACCGGCTGTGCGAGGAGCTCTACGATCTGATCCCTGCCTCGGCTAATCAGCCTTATGACATGCGCGAGGTGGTGCGAATTGTTGCCGACGATGGAGAGTTCTTTGAGTACGCATCAGCTTGGGCTGGGTCAATCATTTGTGGGTTCACTCGTCTTGGTGGCCAAACCGTCGGAGTGGTTGGGAATAACCCTGCAATGTACGCCGGTGTTCTTGACAGCGAGTCTTCTTCGAAGGCAGCCCGCTTTGTACGAACCTGCGATGCCTTCAACATTCCGCTTGTGACGTTCGTAGATGTTCCCGGGTTCCTGCCTGGTGTCGCTCAAGAACACGGCGGCATTATTCGACACGGCGCCAAACTTCTTTACGCTTACTGCGAAGCCACCGTTCCCCGAATTTCGGTGATCACCCGCAAGGCTTACGGCGGCGCATATGTGGTGATGGACTCGAAGTCGATTGGGTCGGACCTTACCTTTGCATGGCCCAGCGCAGAACTAGCTGTGATGGGAGCTTCTGGGGCTGTAGAGATTGTGCACCGACGAGCAATGGCCGAGGCTGCAGATCCAGAGGCGCTACGGGCTGAACTGATTGAGGAGTACGAAGAGACTTTTCTCAACCCGTGGGAAGCAACTGACCGTGGATATGTAGACGATGTGATAGATCCCGCAGAGACGCGGATCAAGCTGATCGCCGGTTTAGAGATGCTCCGTTCAAAGCGTGAGGAACTCCCGAATCGCAAACACGGAAACATGCCGCTGTGAGTCCCAGTACACCCGAGATTTCGCCAGAGCCCACTGAGGAGGAAGCAGCAGCAATCGTTGCCGCTGTTCAACTCGGCTTGCCGTCTGCTGCTGCGTCAAACACTGATGCCGAGCCGGTGTCACGCTGGAGGTTCTCGGGTCGCTGGTGGTCAAGCCCTGTTCCCACTCGCCGCGCTCGCCCCGGCGGCTAATTCGCGATCCATGACCGTGTCTGAACACCCGTCAACAGAACTCAGCACCGTTGCTCAGGATGAGGTAGTTATCCATTGCGGGGACTCGGCAGAACAGTATCTAGGGCTCACCCCAGACTCCGAGTACATCTTTGGCGGACACACCCTGCGCACGCTGCCTGCTCCAGGGGAACTGCTGTGCAGTTTTAGCGCTGTCAATGATCTGCATTTTGGAGAGGTCGAGGCTGGCAAAATTGGCGGGATGGATGACTGGCCAAGTTGTTCGGTAGAGCCGGGCTCAGAGCCCTACCCCGAGTTGATGAATCGCTGCGCTGTTCAAGAGATGGCCGCAATCGAGCCAGAGCTTGTGGTGGTGAAAGGCGATCTCACTTCTTCGGCACTGCCCGAGGAGTACGAGAAGTTTTTGCAGGTTTACCAAGGTGCTTTTGGTGACCGAATGGTGCATGTGCGTGGTAATCACGAGAGTTATCACAAGGCGCCCTATGCGAGGGAACCGTTCCAGGAACGCCACCTAGATGGCGTGAGCATTGCCCTGCTCGATACCTCCGTAGAGGAAGATGCTCGCGGTGCTCTTACCGCCGAGGTTATAGAACGCCTTGACGAACTCGCGCAGAGAGCTGATCGACCTGTGATGGTCTTTGGTCATCACCCAGTCTGGGAACACGCCCAAGAGCCTGAGGGAAGATCAAGAGATAGCTATTTTTGCTTGTCTCCTGACTCAACTGATGACCTCGTGGAAGTCTTTGCACGCAGACCCAATTTGGTTGGCTACTTTGCAGGTCATACTCACCGAAACAGGGTGAGTCACTTGCCTGGGGCTGGCAGCCGACCATTTGTTGAAGTGGCAGCTGTTAAGGAGTATCCGGGGGCTTGGGCTGAGTATCGGGTGTTTGATGGCGGGATCCTGCAAGTTCATCGCCGAATCTCTACCCCAGAGGCCCTTGAGTGGAGCAACAGGACGCGGTCAATGTATGCAGGGCTCTATATGGCCGAGGCCTTTGGACGCAATATCTCGGATCGGTGCTTCATGATTGACCTGCCGAGGTGAGCACGGATCCGGGCGATTCCGCGGCATCTTCTGGGTCCAGTTTGGGCCCTGATACCTCTGGTAGCCCTGGCCCGTTGAGCGACCTTCGGGTGATCGACCTTGCCACGGTGATTGCGGGTCCGGGTTGCGCTCGGTACCTCGGAGATTTTGGGGCTGATGTCATTAAGGTTGAGCGACCCGGTGGAGACACCGCTCGGGAGTTGGGCTGGAAAGATCCCAGAGATCAGCAGTCCCTCTGGTGGAAAATCGTCGGCCGTAACAAGCGCACAATCACCTTAGATCTCAAGAACGAAGATGACTTGCAGGTGATGCTGCAGCTCTGCGATTCGGCCGATGTATTGGTAGAGAATTTTCGACCGGGCACACTTGAGCGCTTGGGTTTGTCACCCTCGGTGTTGCATGATCGAAACCCAGGCTTGGTCATTACTCGGGTCACTGGATTTGGTCAGACGGGCCCTTATAAAGAGCGCGCCGCTTTCGCCACCCAGGCCGAGGCACTGTCGGGATTCGCTGCACTCAACGGCGAACCTGGGGGCAAGCCGCTGCTGCCTCCCATTGCGCTGACTGACGAGCTAGCAGCGATTGTTGCTGCCTTTGCAACGATGGTTGCCGTTCATTCTGGGCAAGGTCAGGTGGTTGACATCAGCCTGATTGAGTCCATGTTGCAGATCATGGGGCCTCTAGTGCCGCTGTTTGGAATGCTTGGGCAAACTCAACAGCGCTTGGGTGCTGGTATTCCGTACACCGTTCCTCGCAACACGTATCAAACCGCAGATGCTCGGTGGGTGGCGGTGTCTTCGAGCGCCGAATCAGTTGCACAGAGAGTTTTGGAGTTGATTGGCTTGGGTGGTGAGAGCGAGCTAGCTGACTTTGAGGGGCGAGTAGCTCACCGGGATCGAATTGACGAGTGCATGTCAAATTGGATGTTGCAGCGCACTCAAGCCGAAGCTTTGGCAGAGTTTGAGCGAGTCGATGCCGCCGCTGCGCCCGTGTACGACATGGCCGATATTTTTGTTGATCCCCAGTACTTGGCTCGCAATGCAATCATGACCGTCGATGGTGTGCCGATGCCCCATTTGGTGGCTCAGCTCTCTGCAACTCCAGGCTCGGTGCGTTGGGCAGGGCGAGCACAGAACCAAGATGCGGTTGAGATCAGAGCCGAGGCGCAAGCTGAGGCCCATGTGCGAGCCGAGGCGCAAGCTGAGGCCCGTGTGCGAGCCGAGGCGCAAGCTGAGGCCAGTGTGCGAGCCGAGGCGCAAGCTGAGGCCCCGCCCGAATCACTCTGAGAGTGCAACCTCTATCCGGTCTTGTTTCCATTCTTTGGCAGCAGCTAGAGCCGCTCTAGATTGAGTAAGAAGCTCCTCTGGAGCAAAAGCATGAGCTGGGTAGCAGGCCACGCCTGCCCACATGATGTGTGTTCCATAGCGAGCGACGATGTTTCGCCTGACTCGCTCAACTGTCCACACTGCACCGTTCTCTGGGGTGTCTTCTAAGATAATTGCATAGGTTCCGTCATCAAGGCGGCAAGCAGTATCTGCATCGCGGATTGTTTCACGGATCGATGCAGCAGCATCAGTTGCCACAATCGAGACCTGAGATTCAGCATCGCCTTGGACGACCTCAAACAGGGCAATAGCAACGGGACGCAAGTGCCGTCTTGCTGAAGCCACCCGAGCTTCTAAGGCCACCAGAAAAAAGGCTTCTGAGAACAGTTGTGATTCTGCGTCAACAAGAAGTGAGGAGTCTTCGTCGTCTTCGGGTGGTAGGTCAGCCTGCGGAGTCTCCTGCGAGGAAACTACTGCCGCAAGCTCAGCTTCGACTACAGCGGCGCGCTGCTCAGCGCTACTCAACTGTGCTTGCGTGCTTGTCAAAAGATTTGCTTGGTCATCGAATTGAGCCTCAAACAATGCGCGCTCCTCGATGCGAGCGTTTGGGTCATCGAGTCGCAGCGTGAGTGCAACTACACCAGCAGCTCCGCCAGCCATACCAGCGGCAAACCCAAGCATTGGAAACTCGGTAAATAGCGCTGCTACCCCAAGGCAGGCAGAAAGAACTCCGAGCACAAATGTGATTGCGCGACTGTTCACTACAGTTTCCTCAGTGGCCGAGCAGCCAGAGTATCTGTTGCCTGTGCCTGAGCATTTTGAGTTCGTGGTTTTTGCGCTGCTGTATCTGATGCCATGTTGCTCTCGTGTCCTGCGTGGTTATTCTCACACGGCAACTCTGTCAGATCTGTCACCCCCACCGTTTGGGGTTGAGAGAACAAAGGCGGAGCGGGGTCCACGGCAGCGTTGAGTGCTTGGGAGAGCACGATAAGCGATGCTAGGGAGGGAGATTGCAGACTCCCGCTCCA
>JBBDMQ010000150.1:0-4701 GCA_040878245.1 Microthrixaceae bacterium | reverse complement strand
GGTAGGTGCTGGTCTTGACTCTCCCTGCCCGGTTCGCAATCGGAAATTGGCTTCAAGAGTAGTGAATGCGGGAGTTATCTTTTCTGAGGTTCCTCCCTATATTTCTGCAGCCCCGTGGAGGTTTCCGGTGCGAAACCGCATTCTTGCCGCACTCGCCGACCTTGTAGTTGTCGTTGAGTCTGCTGGCGCTGGGGGGTCTATGCATACTGTCAAAGAAGCACTTGCCCGAGATGTTCCGATTATGAGCGTCCCCGGGCCAATAGATAGTAGGGCTTCCGAGGGAACGAACCGCCTTCTGAGCGATGGTGCCGAACCTTGCTTGGGAGTGGAAGACATCTTGATGGCACTCGGCCTTACAGCCTCTTCTCAAGACTCCAAAAGCAGCTCTGCTGTCAGCGTCGAACAAGGATCCCGATCTCAGCCAGCATGTGATTCTCCCCAAAATCTCAGGGAGTCGCGCCCTGCCCCGGATGAAGCTGGGCAGCGCGCACTGAATGTCATCGGCTGGCGGCCCGTCTCAGTAGAGCACCTTGGCCAGCGTTCGGGACTCAATTTTAGAGAGCTAGCAAGCACTCTGAGCTGGCTTGAGGCGAGTGGTTGGATTCAGCGAACAGGTGGATGGATTGAGCGTCGCGCTCAGCATGACCCCTCGGCTCGGGGGTAGCGGTCCTAGGTGAGGTTTAACTTAAACGGTTTGGCTACTCTAGGAAATGTCCAACAATCACCCTGTGTGGTAGCTACGCTACAGAGGGCGACAAACTCAGAGGGTGGTGATACGAATGGCTGAAAGTGCTTGGAGTCTGCAGGAGTTCATTCATGCCATCCCATTGGCATCTTCAACTCTGAGCGTTTATCAGCGTGACTTAGAAGCCTTTGTCAGTTGGGCCGAGAGACTCAAAGTTGCCTGCCCCCAAGAGGTCACTCGACTTACCCTGCGCCGATATCTGGCGAGTTTGACTACTCGGGCGCTTGCTCCAAGAACCATCGCCCGCAAGGCTGCTGCTCTGCGCCGATACTTTTCTTGGCTCACCGTCAGCGGAGTGATCAAATCCGACCCCTCTGCTGGTATCTCATCTCCTCGCGGGCCAGCCAAGCTTCCTCGTATTCTGACCACCGATGAGCTGCATCAACTGATCGATGAGCCCTCGGTTGTGGCTCTATCTCAACCAGCGGTGGTTGCCCGGGACACTGCAATTCTTGAGCTTCTTTACGGATCTGGACTGCGTGTCTCAGAACTTTGTAGCCTTAACTTGGACTCGCTAGAACTCGACCGCCGCCGAATAACCCTTTGGGGTAAGGGGTCTAAACAGCGAGTTGTGCCCGTGAGTGATCCAGCGGCTCACGCACTCGCTCTCTGGATCAATGTTCAACGAGAGGTTTTTTTCAAGCAGTTTTTCTCGGAGTCAAGGGCTGCCTCAGCTCGGGATTCGAGCCAAGCAATGTTCTATAACCGCCGTCTGGGTAGACTCAACCCAAGGGATGTTCGAAGAATTTTAGATGCTCGCTCTCCAGTTCCTACGCATCCGCACGCATTACGGCATACATTTGCTACTCATCTACTCGACGGTGGTGCAGACCTGCGAGTGGTGCAAGAATTACTCGGTCATTCAGATGTAGCTACAACACAAATTTATACGCATGTCAGCAGAGAACGCCTCCGAACTGTGTTCGAGTCCTCCCACCCGAGGGCGTAGAACATGGTCCAACCTTGGGAACCACGTGAGAACTAGCGAGCCCTCAGATATCGAGCTTCAAGAGCTTTGGTCAAACTACAAGGCCGAGGCCACACCCAAAGCGCGTGATGTGCTCATCGTGCACTATTCGCCACTCGTAAAATATGTGGCAGGTCGTGTGGCCGCGGGTCTCCCGCAGAATGTTGAGCAGTCGGACCTCGTCAGCTATGGAATGTTCGGCCTCATTGATGCGATCGACAAGTTTGAGCCCGAGCGAGGGTTTAAGTTTGAGACCTATGCAATTGCCCGTATCAAGGGCGCAATCCTTGATGAGTTGCGTTCTATTGACTGGGTGCCACGTTCCGTTCGAGCCAAGGCCCGTCAGATCGAGGCGGCCTACGCCAAAATCGAGGCGAAGCACCATCGACCTCCTTCAGATGAGGAGTTGATGGAGGAACTCGACTGGACTGACGCTGAACTGCAAAAAGCACTCATGCAGATTTCCCATGTTGGCCTAGCGGCACTTGATGAAATCCTGTCGATTGGCGGAGACAGCGGCGACTCAATCACCTTGGGCGACACCATTGCCGATACCTCTTCGCATGGGCCTATGGGGGCGTTCGAAATTGCAGAAACTCGGCAGATGTTGGCTCAGGCAATCAACGGGCTACCAGAGCGAGAGAAGCTAGTTCTTACCCTGTACTACTACGAGAATCTAACTCTGCAAGAGATCGGTAGGGTGCTTGGTGTGACCGAGTCGCGGGTCTGTCAGATTCATACAAAGTCTGTGCTTCATCTGCGTGCCCGGTTCTCCGCTCTTGAACACGAACCTGCTTAGTTCCTCGTTCATCAATCTACAGAGATCTCTGCGTCTGTAACCCTTCCCCAGACTCGCTTCCCCCTTTTCCTAAAGCGAACTTGGTGACTCAGCATGAACAACGACCGTGAGTTCTGTCATCACCTCAAAATGGTGACAGCGATAGCCGTGGCATGTCTTGCGTTTATTTCAAGTCTGTCGACTCCATTAGCTGCGACCGCCCAAGCTGCGTCAGATCCGGCTACGAATAATGGCCAAGAGACTCCTCAGAGTTTCGGCCCGCCCATTGCTGGTACCTATCTTCGGCCAACCCAGCGTTCTGTGAGCGACCCGTTTCGAATGCAAAACGGCCCCTATGGGTCGGGGAATTTCGGGCTCGAGTATGACACTTCACCTGGAGATGCTGTCTTTGCTATTGGCGCTGGAAAGGTGGCATTTGCCGGAGCAGTCGCTGGGCGTCTAGCCGTCACTGTTGAGCATCCTGATGGCCGCAGGTCAAGCCTGACGGGGTTGGCAAGTCTTGCAGTTCAGAGAGGTCAGCTCGTTATTCGAGGACAATACGTAGGGACTGCCCTTCCAGGTTTACACCTCGGTCTACGCGAGGGTGACCGTTATGTCGACCCTGCACCGTTCCTCGGTGTGATTCGTCGCCGTGCTCGCCTCGTGCCAGTGCCTGCAAACGACCGCTAGAACCGTCAGCTCATAGTGCCTGCTTTGGAATCAGACAACGATGCCTGACTAGTATGAGAAGCGCTCCTGTTGGAGCACAAGACCTGATCATGCGTTTATCGCTCGCTGTAAGCACTTGAACAGGTCGCCCACTCACTTCCACCCTGGCAGTGATGGTGATTGTTTGCCCGGAACAACTTCGGTCGCTTACCTGAAACTAGGTGAGTGTGGTTCTTGGGTTTCGCTCAACCGAGGAGAAGGAGAAGACCGTGACACCAGTAGTCACTATGAAGCAGCTCTTAGATGCCGGAGTCCATTTCGGGCATCAAACCCGCCGTTGGAACCCCAAGATGAAGCGGTTCATCCATGGTGATCGCGGTGGCATCTACCTCATTGATCTTCATCAGACTCTGAGCGGGATTGAAAAGTCGTACACCTTTGTTCGTGACCTAGTCGCCGATGGTGGGACCGTGTTGTTTATCGGCACCAAGAAGCAGGCGCAGGATCCAATCCAAAGCCACGCAATCAACTGCGGGATGCCCTATATCAACCAGCGTTGGCTCGGTGGCATGCTGACAAACTTTGAGACCATGTCTAAGCGTGTGCAAAAGATGAAGGAATACCAGCACATGCGAGACACCGGCGAGTTTGAACTCATGCCAAAGAAGGAAGCACTGCTTCTTTCTCGGGAGCTTGAGAAGCTTGAACGCAACCTCAACGGAATCCGTAACATGGAGCGACTTCCTGATGTTGTGTTCATCTTGGACACCAAAAAAGAAGATATTGCGGTGACCGAGGCGAACAAGCTGAAAATCCCGGTAGTGGCAGTGGTTGATACCAATTGCGACCCCGACATCATTCAGTTCGTTATCCCTGGAAACGACGATGCGATTCGCTCTGGCGATTTGTTGACCCGTGTCATCGCAGATGCCGTGCTTGAAGGACGCTTGATGCGCTCAAAGACTCATCCTGAGGCTGCAAAGCCCTCAAAGCGGGAGCGCACTGCAGAAGAAGCCGCAGAGCATCGCAACCAACAAGATCGTGCTCGTGTAGAGGCATCTGCCAAAGCTGCAGCTACTGATGCTCGTTTGTTGGGCGCTCAGGAAGAGGCAATCGAGTCAGAGGCTCAGGCCGGCCAAGTTGAGGTCGAAGCAGAGATCCAAGGATCAGATACCTCTGGAGTGGCTGCCGAGAGTGAGACCGTTTCCGATCAGCCAGATGTTGCTTCGTCTGAAGAGGAGCCAACAGAAGGTGCGCCAGAAACGGGGAGCAACTGATGGCAGCGATTACTGCAGCAGATGTCAAGTCACTTCGTGACGCCACTGGCGCTGGAATGATGGATGCCAAGAAGGCGCTCGTCGAGGCTGACGGCGACCGTGAAAAGGCGGCCGGGATCCTCCGCCAAAAGGGCTTGAGCAAAGTTGCAACCCTTGAAGACCGTGAGAATAACCAAGGTGCGATTGCCATTGCTCAAAATGGCAACGTAGCTGCAATGGTGCAACTTAAATCAGAGACAGATTTTTCTGGTAAGTCAGATGATTT
>JBBDMQ010000149.1:0-4718 GCA_040878245.1 Microthrixaceae bacterium | reverse complement strand
GTTGTTCGCCAACAATGATTTCCAACAGTGTGGTCTTGCCAACACCGTTACCACCCACAAGGGCCACTCGCCTGCCCGGCATGAGCTTGAAGGTGACACCCTCGAACAGTGTGCGACCACCAAAAGATTTAGTCAGGCCAGAAACAGTGATCATCCGGGGCTTAGGCTACCGGAGCGAATTACGGCCGACGCCAGAGCACGAGCGGCAACACCTCGGTGGCGCCTGCGGCTAGCAAACCTTCGGCTACCACAGTCATGGTCCAACCCGAACGAAGCGAATCGTCAACCACTAAACAGGGTCCATCCGGCAGGTCCTGACCACTGACCGCACCAAATGAAAACGCCGAGATCACATTTGCTGCTTGAGAGGCTGAATTCTCCATACGAGCTTGCGGTAGCGCATCGAGTTGCATCCGTTGAACCGCAGCAATCACTTGCAGTTTTCCAAGAGCACCCAACCCGCGAGCAATCCCCTCGACAAGAGCGGGCCGAGTCCTTGATGGAATCCAAGTAATCCAAGTAGGCCTCTGCTGCCAAGACCAAGCCTTGAGCACTGCAGCAAGAGCAGCGAGCAGCTGTTCAGTCGGCGGTTGATCGGGTTGCGAAAAGAGCGGGGCAACGATCTCGGACCAGCCGGGATCATTTCCAAAGGCTAAGGCCCGACCAACCTGTGAACGGCTCGTGGCAGCAATATTCCCGCTGCGGTCCGCTAGTCCACGAGGCCACTGTTTTCTGGGCTCAATAACAACGGTTACATCTTGAAGGAACTGAACGGCAGCAGCTTGATCAGAAGCATTTTCCGAAAGGGAAGTGTCTGTTAAGACTGACTCAGAAAATGCGGTACCCGACCGTTCGGTGCAGTAATCGCAGCGACCACAATCCACCGGATCAGGGTCATCAAGTTGTTCTCGCAAAAACCGCAGCCGACATCCTGATAACTGTTGATAGCTGCGCATAGCTTGTTGCTCGCTGTGACGCGACTCGGCAAGTTGCTCATATCGCTCGGTGTCGTAATGCCAAGAACGACCAGTACACATCCATTTTGAGCCCTCTCGCTCAACTGCACCCTCAACGTCCAGAATTTTGAGGAGTGCTTCAAGTCGGCCGCGACGAAGGTTCACCATGCTTTCGAGCTCAACCACGCTCAACGCACCCTCTGAACTCAGAACAGATAACACCTGCTCCACGACAGCTTGTGGTGGCATTGCCGTCGAATCAAAATAAGCCCAAATTTGCTCCTCTGTTGGGGTGGGCAGCAACACAACCTGAGCATCCACTAGCCCCCTTCCAGCTCGACCTACTTGCTGGTAATACGCAATTGGTGACGAGGGAGACCCAAGGTGAACCACATATGCCAGCTGGGGGTGTCGTAGCCCATCCCAAGTGCAGAGGTAGCAACGACGCAGGAAAGAGAACCGCTATCTAATGAGGCCTCAATCGACTCCCGATCTTCGGTGGGAGTACTGCCCGTATAGGCCCGAACCGAGAGTCCCAAGCCAGCTAAGAAAGCTGCGGTTCGCTCGGCTTCAGACACTGTCAAGCAATAGACCAAGCCCGGCCCGACATGAGTGCGAACCCAGGCAGAAATCCAGCTCAAACGATCGGCCGCAGTTGCGATTCGTTCCATTCCAAGATGAAGAGTTGGTCGGTCAAGTGAACCGCGAAACCTGAGCGTGTCGCTACCAATCTGCGCTGCAACATCGGCCTCGACTCGCTGATTGGCTGTGGCTGTAGCAGCAAGTACTGGTGTTTCTGCAGCTAAGTGAGCCAGTACATCTGCGATCCTCCGATAATCCGGTCGAAAGTCATGACCCCAGTCAGAAATGCAATGAGCCTCGTCGATAACTAACAGCCCGATGCTGGCAGACAACGAGGGTAGAACATCTTTCCTAAAGCGGTCGTTGTTGAGTCGCTCTGGGGAGATCAACAACACATCCACCTGATTACTACGGATCAGTTCTTCAATCTCTTGCCACTGCTCAATATTTGACGAATTGATGGTGACAGCGCGGATGCCTGCTCGCTTTGCAGCAGCCACCTGGTTCCGCATGAGTGCAAGCAGCGGCGAGACCACCAAGGTTGGGCCCGATCCAGACTTACGTAAAAGTTGCGTGGCAATCCAATACACAGCCGACTTGCCCCAGCCGGTCGCTTGCACCATCAGAACCCGTCGGTGATGAATGACAAGTTCACGAATTGCCGCTAGCTGATCGGGGCGCAGTGTTGCATCAGGGCCAGCAAGCTCTACGAGTACCTGCGTAGCGGCTTGTTCAAAGTTCAGCGCGTTCCCCACTGATATGTCTGCTTTCTGAGACCTAAGTACATGATCGTCTCGGTAGACGCAATGCCTTCGATACTTCGTATCTGGTCATTCAGCAACAAAAACAACGCTTCATCATCATTCACCACGACCTCGGCAAGAAGGTCAAACGAGCCGGCTGTCACCACGAGATAGCTCACCTCCTCAATCTCTTCGAGTCGATCGGCAACCTCTCGAACATCGCCATCTACTTTGATGAGCACCATCGCTTGGCGCATCAACCCGAGTTTCATGGGGTCAGTCACAGCAACAATCTGCATCGCTCTCTGATCGAGCAGGCGCTGAACCCGCTGTCTGACTGCTGCTTCAGACAGCCCAACCTCTTTGGCAAGTTGCGTGTAGGGACTCCGACCATTGATTTGGAGGAGTTGGATTAATGCGCGATCCGTTGCATCCATCATCTGAGTTGACAAGTTGTTCTTCCCTTCCGAGGATTCTTCCCTGCAGCAATCTACCCAACACATCGCTATTGGGTCTAGAGAGTTAGTGCTATTGGGTCTAGAGAGTTAGTGATCGCCGGTAAATAAGCCTAACGCCGCACTTGCGAACCTAGCTGGGCGGCGATGCACCTGCTCCGAGCGGTCGGCCCAGCTTGCAACAGCACGTCCAGCGTTGATGCCAAGCCACCGGAGCGGCTCCGGTTCCCACTGCGCAGAACTATGGCCAACCCAAGGAAGACCCACAAGTTCGGAGTCAACACCGAGCACTAAATCAGCCAGAGTTCTTCCAGCCAAGTTGGTGGTAGACAAGCCGTCGCCCACATAACCACCCGCAGAACCCAAACCATCTTGAGCATTGAAATGAACCGAGGCAGTCCAGTCGCGAGGCACTGCTAGCGGACCGCCCCAACGATGCGTGATAGCAACATCTTTAGTCACCGGAAACAACTCATGCAGCGCTGACTCGAGAGCTGAGAACACCCTGCCATCTTCATCAAAACTTTCTTTGATGGCAGACCCGAAATGATATGGAGCTCCCCTACCGCCGAAGGCAAAGCGGCCATCGGCTGTGCGTTGGCCATAGATCAGCATGTGTCGACCGTCAGTAAAGGTCTCTCGGCGAGCAAGCCCTATCTGCTGCCATTTCTCCTGCGAGATTGGCTCTGTTGCAATCATGAGTGAATACAGCGGCACGACCTTGCGACGTTGCTTGGGCATCTGTGAGGAATACCCCTCTAGACATTGCAGTACCACACCAGCAGATACTCGGCCCCGGTCTGTGTGCACCTCTTGGGCCCGCACAGATGTGACGCGAGTACGTTCATAAATACTCACCGCAGCCGACTCAACAGACCGTGCCAGCCCTCTGACTAGCTTGGCTGGGTGCAGAGCGGCGCAGTGCGGTGTGTAGACGGCACCGCTCACTCCGGGAATTCGCACAGCGGTAGCCGCCTCCGACGAATCAAGCCAACGCACATCTTCGCTGCTAAATCCCCAAGAACGAAGATGCTCAATCTGTGCTTGCAAGCGTTGTAGGTGCGCCGGATTTGTGGCCAGAGATAATGTGCCGCCGCGCTCAAAATCGCAATCAATCTCAAGTTCATCGGTAACTCGTTCAACCTCGGTCACCGTGTCAATCATTGCTCGGTACTGCGCAATTGCTGCTGACCGCCCATCTTGGGCGCCCCCGGCAGCGTTCGCCCGAGAGGTAGCTATCGTTGCGAGCTGCTCAAGTGATGCAGGAAACAACGCCGAGCACCAACCTCCGTTTCGGCCAGAGGCGCCAAAACCGCAAATCTCGGCTTCGAGCACCACAATTCGAAGGTTGGGCGCCAGAGTATGTAGATAATGCGCCGTCCATAGACCCGTCAGGCCGCCACCAATGATTGCAATATCTGCAGTGATGTCGCCTGGCAGGCATGCACGAGGAGTCAGGTCATCACCGCAGGAATCTAACCAAAAACTGCGAGATTGATACTCGCTCATCATGCCCGCCGTTTAGGCACTTTATCGGGCCTCGTGGCTCGGAAAAAAAGCCTGCCGAGAATTACCACTTCACCATCACATGTTTGAGTTCGGTGTAATGCTCCACGGCGTATTGACTCATGTCTTTTCCATAGCCTGACTGCTTAAATCCGCCATGCGGCATCTCTGGAACAAGCGGAATGTGGTCATTCACCCAGACGGTTCCAAAGCGAAGTTGAGCGCTGGCCTGCATTGCTCTGCCAACATCAGAGGTAAACACCGAAGCTGCTAGGCCATAATCGCTGTCGTTGGCCATCTCAATAGCTTGTTCCATACTGCTGGCCCGCTGAATAGTGACTACCGGGCCAAACACTTCACGCTGAACTATCTCGGAGCGTTGATCAACGCCAACGAGCACTGACGGCTCATAATAAAATCCGTCTCCAGAGCCAGTCGAACCGCCAGTCACAACTACTGCACCATCGGCACAGGCA
>JBBDMQ010000148.1:0-4815 GCA_040878245.1 Microthrixaceae bacterium | reverse complement strand
CAGCACGAGAAGCTGTTGAACCTCCTGCTCAGACTGCGCCTCTTGCGGAACGGTTCAAGGCTCTTCTAGTAACACCAGAAACTCGGGGCCCGCGCATACGACTCGGTGTGTTCTGGTTCTTCATCGTGCTCGCTGCAGCCACAAGTGGTCGTGCGTGGACTGCTGCGGTCTGGGCGATTTTGTCCGCTGCGGCCGGTTATCAAATCGTTGCAGCCTGGCAGCGCCAAAAATCTGAGCAGTTGACTCCTGAGGAATCCGAAGATGCATTGCATCGACTAAGCTCAGGTGGACTATTCCGTCTAGTGGCTGCTCTAGGAGCCGGGCTCTTGCCGCTCACTGCGGCCTATGGAACGGGCACAGCCGGAGCCGCATTGATTGTTTTGCCTCTTCTCGCAGTACTCGTGCATGTGGTCTTCGGACTTCAACCTTCGGCTGCCGCACCAACAATCATCGGAATCATTCTGCCCGCCCTTGCAGCAATCTCGGTAGTGCTCGCCGTTCGCGCCGGGCTATGGGCAGGGCTATTTCTGGTGCTTGCAGTCAGCCTGTATGACGCTGGTTCGTTCCTTTTGGGAGCAGAGGCGAGTAGTAGGTGGGAAGGCCCAGTTGCCGGAATGCTCGGGGTGCTCGGTGTGACTTTCACCATTGCCACCTTTCACCCGCCGCCCTTGAGTTCGGCTTCGGCTTGGGTTGCCGGCGCAGCGATCTGCCTGATGTGTCCGCTTGGGCAATGGCTTGGGTCGTACTTTCTGCCCACTGCCGACTCGGCAGCATCAGCGCTTCGCCGAATTGACGCCTATCTCCTTGCTGCTCCGGTTTTCTTGGTTTGTATTTGGCTTCTGCCTAGTTGATCGGGTCTTCAAAACCCACAGCCCCTAGTGTGGGTTCTGTTCTGAGACGTATTCTGGTCATACACCCACTTCGTCTTTCCTTCGAACTACAGACAAGGCCGCCACTTGAGATTCGACCTGAGCAAACTCATCACCATCTCTGAGCCCGAGAACCTCGACGGCAGTTCCCTGCCCGAGTTACGAGAAATTCGCGACCACTACCAAAATTTAGAAAACGGCTTGTCCTATGCGCGCCGCATTGTGCAGGGCCGGTTAGATACCGTGACAGTAGAACTTGAGCGCCGCACAGAGGGCGCTTCCGAGGATGATGTGCTGAAGCGTCTGCCGGATGCCCTAGCAGCGCACTCCCGCGGCCCCGGGTTGCCGCGGCCAGTCAGAGATCTAGAGCCCCCAGATTGGGCAGATGATATTTTGCTTGAACTTGATGAGATTCTGACCCCCTCGGAGTTGGGCCAACTGACGGAACTTCCATCGGATCGTCTCACCGAGGCAGCTTTGGGAATTGGCGAACTCGAACAAGCAGTCTCGGCGTTACGACATCAGATGCACGACTGGATTGACCGGGTTCAGGATGAACTCATTGGCCGATATCGCAGTGGCGCATCCGTGGACGATCTGCTGATCTAACTCAGCCCCACTGCGGGTTGCTCTCGCAATTGCTCTCGCGGTTGCGCTTCAGGTTGCTCTCGCGGTTGCGCTTCAGGTTGCTAGCTGGAGCAGTCAAAGCGCTGGCAATAGTCGCGATTACCGAGTCGCTGTAAGATAGTCAGAATGAAAGAAGATCTTGATCGCCGCTGGTTCGACCTAGGCGAGTTTATTCGTGAGCAGCGCAATATCGGGCAGCTGTCATTGCGGAAACTGTCTGAGATGGCGGGGGTCTCAAACCCCTACTTATCTCAAATCGAACGCGGTCTTCGCAGACCTTCAGCCGAGATTCTGCAACAGATTGCTCGGGCCCTCGAGATATCTTCAGAGACTCTTTACGTTCGAGCTGGCATCCTTGATGAGCCTGATGGGCAGGTCAATGTGGTCGCCGAAATTCGTCGAGATCCGCGAATCACTGAGGAGCAAAAAAAAGCGCTTGTGCGCATTTACGAATCTTTTCTCAGAGAGAGCGAAGCCGTCGAAAGAGATTTACTCGATGCCGCCGCAGCTACAGAGGTCTAAGTGATGACTCAGGCTGCTGGCTTCGTAGGGAATGAATTCCCGCATATGGAGTTGACCTACTTGTGAGTTCTGTTGCGATTCTGTCGTTACATACATCCCCTCTTGAGCAACCCGGAACGGGTGACTCAGGTGGGATGAATGTTTATGTCAGAGAACTCAGCGCGTCATTAGCTCAGGCCGGAGTGGATGTTCGCGTCTATGTGCGACGCTGGTCAGAGGAACTTCCGGATCGGGTGTCAGTTGAGCCCGGCTTTGAGGTTGTGCATATTTCAGCAGGGGATATGTCGCTGCCCAAAGAGTCGCTTCCGGCTTGTATCGACGAGTTTGCAGATGGAGTTGCAGCCGATCTCGCCGAGCGGCCAGTAGACGTCCTTCATGCCAATTATTGGCTGTCCGCAGTTGCAGCGCATCGACTGAAGCACGAACTCAACCTGCCGCTGGTTGCAACCTTTCACACCTTGGCACGGGTTAAGGCCGAAGCAGGCGACGCGGAGTCCGCCGAGCGCGCCCAAGCAGAGGCTTTGGTGATTGGCTGCTGTGATGCAATCTGTGCCTCAAACCCGGTAGAGGCCGAGCAACTCATTGAGTTCTACGGTGCTTTCCCTGATCGCATTGAGCTCGTAGCGCCAGGTGTCGATCACGCATTCTTCTCGCCCGGTGACCGCCTAGGTGCCCGAGCAGCTCTTGGCATAGACAACCGACCCACAATGTTGTTTGTCGGACGGATTCAACCGCTCAAAGGTCTCAGCATTGCGGTGGCGGCTCTTGCGCAGTTAAAAAATTCTTCAGCCCGGCTACTAGTTGTAGGTGGGCCGAGCGGCATCGAAGGTGGGGAGGAACTTGCCCGAGTCCATGCTTTGATCGAATCCCTCGGTGTAGCCGACCGAGTCCATTTCATTGATCCCCAACCACATCACGCGCTCTCAACTTATTACCGCGCTGCCGACGTAGTGATTGTTCCTAGCCGCTCCGAGTCCTTTGGGCTAGTGGCTCTCGAGGCGGCCGCCTGCGCAACCCCAGTCGTGGCCGCTGCCGTAGGTGGACTACTCACTTTGGTCAATAATGACATCACCGGCTTTTTGATCGACTCCCGTGACCCAAGAGCATTTGCCCTGCGAATAGACGAACTGTTCGATCATCCCGATCGAGCGTTAGCCATGGGTAAGGCTGCAGCCATGGAGTCTGGTGACTATGCATGGGCAACAACGGCCGGAAGACTGCGTCGGCTTTATTCAGATCTTCGTGCCCGACAACTAGTGGAGTGTCGATGACTGCAGATGCACTACCGCCAGCAACAACAGCCGAGCTTGAACTCTTCACAAGCCAGATCGAGCAGTGGCTTGACGAGCAAGTCCAACAGAATCCGACAGTGATGTCAGTTGAGCGAGATCTCGATTCTGGCGAGTGCCGCTGGATGATCCGTGTTTCTTCGCCAGAGAAAGGCATGTTTTCGATTTGGTTTCATCTGCGGCAGCGAACACTGCATGTTGAGACGTATTTCATGCCTGCTCCAGAGGAAAACCAAGCCAAGACCTATGAGTATCTGTTAAGGCGGAGCTTGCGATTTAATGGTTTCTGCTTTTGTATAGGCAATGAGGACGCTGTGTACCTTGTCGGCCAGATTCCTGTGCCATGGATCGCAGATGCAGAACTTGATCGTCTTTTAGGGTCGATTTACTCCTATGTAGAAATGAGCTTTCGACCGGCAATGCGTTTGGGGTTTGGCTCCCGCTACGAGGGATAGTTCTCATCTATCGGGTGAGTTCTTGTATGTCGGTTGAGTTCTTGTAGAGCGGGTGAGTTCTCGGGTCGGGTGAGTTCTTGGGTCGGGTGAGTTCTTGGGTCAGGGGTGAATAAGGCCTGAACCTTGCCCTTGAGAACTAGCTCAAACGGGGGAGCGTTCCCCGCTGACAGCGAGTCTGTTCTTCCCTAAAGTCCTCGCTGCGGGGTTCAGGGGTTTGGGGAAGCACCTGAACCTCGCCCTGCTTACTAGGCTCGCCGCCATGGATGAACTTGAACTTGTTGGCGGAGGTTCTATGGGGGCTGCTTTGCTTCATGGACTACTCAGTCACGGCCTAGTGAGCGCAGATCAGGTTTCTGTAGTTGAGGTCTCTGCGGAGCGACGTCAGGAACTGTCTCTTCTTTTTCCTGGAGTCAGCGTGACCGCTCATGCAGTTGGTGCAGCACAAGTCATTGTGGCCACCAAGCCAAATCATGTAGTCGAGGCGTTAACAGCGCTGCGCAACACCGGAGTGCGCAGAGTGTTATCGATTGCAGCCGGCATCAACCTTGCGTCGCTTCAGTCTGCAATCGGCCCCAATGTTGCTGTTATCCGGGCTATGCCTAATACCCCCGCTTTGGTGGGCGAAGGCGCAGCAGCAATGAGTGGCGGTTCAACTGCTTCCGAAGCTGACCTTGTTTGGGCTGAGCTGATACTTGACGCTGTGGGAATCGTGGTTCGAGTTCCTGAATCGCAACTCGACGCCGTTACCGCCGTATCGGGCTCGGGTCCGGCCTATGTGTTCCTTATTGCCGAGGCCATGATCGAAGCAGGTGTGAGTCAGGGACTAGACCGATCCACAGCCGATGCCTTAGTGCGTCAAACCTTGCTTGGCTCTGCTCGATTACTGATAGAGGGAGAGTGGGACCCTGCCGAGCTTCGGTCTCGTGTTGCCTCACCCGGAGGCACTACCGAGGCAGCGCTTCAGGTGCTTCAAGCCGGCAAGCTGCAAGAAACGCTGATCGACGCGATCGACGCTGCAACAAAGCGTTCTCAAGAGCTCGCCGAATAACCCCT
>JBBDMQ010000147.1:0-4833 GCA_040878245.1 Microthrixaceae bacterium | reverse complement strand
CGGTTCGGGTTCGACAGATTGAGGCCGATGACACTGTCCTCGAAATTCTCTATCAGCGGGTCACGCTGTTTGTTGCGACGTCGCTCGCCGAGGGCTTCGGGTTGCCGGTGATCGAGGCAATGTCTGCTGGCTGCCCGGTAGCGATCAGCAACATTGCAGCATTCCGCGAGGTTGTCGGTGATGCCGGACTCTTTCACGCGCCTAACGACTCCGTTGAGCTTGCAGACAACATCATGAGCGTTCTCGGTGACCCGGCTGGCAGTGCCGACTTAGCCAGACTCGGTCGCGCTAGGTCGCTGCTCTTTACCTGGCGGCGTTCAGCAGAACTCACCGCTGCGGCGTACCAAACGCTGCTGCCGTGAGTGCCGAACCGCCATCTTCCGTCGCCAACTCAGGGCGGATAAAGCGACTCAGTTCGGGCGTCCTCGGCATCCTTCCCCGAGGTGGCGCATGGAGCCTCACGTTGAGGATTGGAAATCTGATAACGACTCTGATCACGGTTGCAATCTTCACTCGAGCCCTCGGTCCATCGTTATTTGGCTCTTGGTCGGTGCTAACTGCTGTTGTCATCGGGATGGGCTTCCTTGACTTGGGTCTTGGACATGCACTCATCCGTCGCACCGGTCGGTCGGTTGTGACCTCGGATCGGTCCGAGGCACTGGCTTTCTTGTCTGAGGCGCAGCACATTGTTGCGCGACGTGTTGCCATCCCAGTTGTTCTTTTCTCTTTTGCGTTAGCAGCGGTGTCGGCTCTAGCAAATCTAAATATCCTGGGTATCAGCGGGCCCGATCTTTGGAGTGCAATCGGTATAGGAGGGCTGATTGCAGCAAGTATCGCTGTGTTGGGCCTTGCTCCCAAGGTGCGTATCGGGATTGATGAGGTTGCACCGAGTGCCCGCTACCAATTGGTGGGTTGTGTCGCCCAGATTCCGGTGGTCGCTCTCGTTGCCACAACCGACGCACCTCTCGGCGTGTATCTACTCGCTTCGCTCACTAGTCAGCTCATTGGCTTTGGGCTTGACTCCCTTCGACTTTCAGGAGGTGACAGGAGTCGCGTTCGTCACGCGCTAGACGATGAAACCAAGCATGAGGGTCGGGCCTACATGATGCTGTCGCTTCTCGGGTTCGCCGGTTTCGGTCTGGACCCGCTCATCACGGGCGCAATACTCAGCCCAACTGATGCCGGCCTGGTTGCCTTGGCCGCAAGAATTATCATTACCCCGCAGGGCATTGCGCTGTCGCTATTTCAACCAAGCTGGGGAAGATTCGCCCGAATTGAGCATGAGTCTCCACAAGACCTTCGAGGACTTGTACGGCGCTCAACTCTGCTCGCCGGTGGCACCGCAGTTGCTGTATGCGTTGTTGCAGGTCTCCTAGCCAGACCGATTCTTAGTGTGTTAGCGGGGCCCTCGTATCAGTTCACGACCACTCTGATCTGGGCAACTGTGGCTGCAGGGTCTGCGATGGGTGTCGCCTCTGCAATAGCGTTCGCATTGAACGGGTTGGGCTTGGTATGGAGTCAGTTCCGAATATCATCCGTTGCCATCACAGTGAATGTGATTTTGAGCATTGTTCTGTGTTCAGTAATCGGTTTGGCAGGCGCACCCCTTGGAACCGCGATTGCTCACACTGCACTCGCCCTAGTCCCAGGCGCGTTGGTAGTACACCGTCGCCTTGAGGCCGTTGCGGACTCAGTCGGCGCAGGCGATCCAGCGTGATCTGTGTGATCTGTGGGATCTGAGTGACCCGAAGGGCTGACCTGTCAGGCGCCATGGGCTGCTGCTGCCGCCCAAAGCCAGCAGTTAGGGTGCGTTAAAGCTGCAGGTTTGCGTCACAGCAACAGTTCTCTGAGCACGGGCAAGAACCATTGGTGAGTCGCATTCTTCATAAAACTCAGCATCAGGGGCGAGAACGGTGAGTTGACCTTCTGGCACAGCAATGAGCAACTTGCCGGTCGAGTCCGTTCGGCCCTCAGCAACGATCTGACGAGAAGCGCTGACCTGAATATTGCGAGAACTCGGATTGGTTCGGCAGAAAGGTTGTCCGGGTGGCGGGATCGTGCCCCCACAAATAGTTTGAACTGTTGTTATCTCGAGTTTCGTAGCCGCCGGCCCGGGAGGGGGAGTTGGCGCGACGCAAGCGACTGCAGCCACAGCCAACAGGCAGAGACATGGGGTTATGAGGCGAATGAGTCGCATGCTGATGTGTTCCCCCAATTAAAAGCTGCAGAACCTGCCCGAACATAACCGAACTAATCGGAGCATGCCTGAGTTAATTCCGGTTGTCGACTTCCTCGGTAATCAGGGGCAGCACAGCCTCAGAGAGTTTTGCGCCATCAATATAGCGTTTCTCGACAATCAAATACGCCGCGTACCCGCGCTCACGATCTATCCACGGAACGGCACCAAACGCTCCAGAATCTTCGACATAGGCGGGATTATCGCGATCGACCCACCATCCGAGTCCGTAGCCCAGCAGAGCGTCGGCGCCTTGAGGGTCTCCAGTGGAACCCTTGTAAGCGGGACCAATCCGATCGGCCTGCATCCGGTCGATTGCCTCGGCTGAAATCACCTGCTGTTCGTTGCACTTGCCCCCGCGAAGTTGCATCAGCAGAAGCTGTGCATAGTCAGTTGGGCTGATATATGCACCACCCTCCATATTTGGATTTTCGGTGGCTGCTAACCCTGCCGGGTTGCCATCGAACTGCGGCGGATAGGTAAATGGTCCTTCGGGCGCAATCATCTGTGTGTAGTGGTTGTTGTAGCCCAGCGTGCTCAACCCGCACGGCTGTGTATACGTCTCATCTACGAGTTGGGCCCAAGATTTGCCAGAAGCTACTTCGGCAACTGCTCCCGCAACCTGCCATTGGGCTCCACCGTAACGAAACTCGGTGTCGGGTGGCATAATTTCTGCGTCATCATCGGGAGATAAAAAGACGGTGCGGGCGCAATCCTGCATTGAGCCTGCTGCAACGTATTGGCAGATGTATGGGGCAGAAGCAGAACCGTCTTCGAGCCCCGGCAAGCCCGAGCTGTTTGACATTAGTTGAGCCAACGTAATTTCCGGGTGTGCGCTTCCCCAGTCGACGTAGTCAGCGATTGGTTTATCGATATCAAGCACTCCCTGATCCTCGAGCCGCATCACCACGCCCGCTGTGAGCGATTTGCTTGCTGAGGCAACCAGACTGATCCGGTCGGCGGTGATGTTGCCGGTGTAATACTCGCCAATCACGCCATCTTTGCGATCCACCACAACTAGGCCTGCGCCGGATAAGCCTTCGGCTGCGACGAACTCATCAATCTTTGCGCTCACCTTGCTCAGATCTAGGGGGGCCGGGGAACTAGCGGATTTGGACGGCGTGGAGGATGCAGAATCCTCCCTACTGCTTGGACTAGTTGAGCTACTAGAACTGGTGGCGGAACCGCTAGTGCTACAAGCAGAAATAAGAAGGGCTAGAGAGATACACGACAGAGCAATATTGGTGCGCACGGACATAGATTACGTGCTGGCTGAGGACCCGAAGTCCTCATGAGTTTTTCAGGGAATTGCGGCTACTACGAAACGCAAGTG
Source organism: Microthrixaceae bacterium (assembly GCA_040878245.1). Lineage (GTDB taxonomy): Bacteria > Actinomycetota > Acidimicrobiia > Acidimicrobiales > Microtrichaceae > IMCC26207. Next base: position 1,264 of record JBBDMQ010000147.1, on the reverse strand, counting down.
ACCACATGAATCAATAGGGATTTCACTCGCTATTTACCTAGACCTTGTATCTTGAGATCAGACTTTGGTTTCGGGGGAAGTGGCGGACTCATGCAACGTAGAAAATTCTTAGCAGCAACTGGGGCTACAGCCGGCGGGGTGATGCTGACCGCATGTGTGCCTCGAACTGCACCTAATTACCCCAGCAGCTCGGGAATCCCCTTCGAGGGTACGGGGCCATTCCCCTCTGGCGTTGGTTCGGCCGATCCTACAAGTGAGTCAGTACTGTTATGGACAAGAGTTCATCCCGAACAAGACTCCGGCAGCGGCGTAGAGCTTGAAGTCGAACTCAGTCGAACCCCAACCTTTGCCCCTGCGGATGTTGTTGGCATGCTCGGGACTCGAGCCACTTCCGATAACGACCACTGCGTTACGGTCGACGCCACTGGCCTTGAACCTGGCACGACATACTGGTATCGCTTCCGCTATGCCGCCGGCACGAGCGTCATAGGACGCACGAAGACTGCCCCTTCTCCTGGGACTGGTTCGAGCAAAGTCAGAATTGCGGCCTTTAGCTGCCAGCGCTACACCCACGGTTGGTTTACTGCTCATGCTGACCTTGCAGCTTTAGCGCAAAACCCGGCAACTGACATCGACCTTGTCCTCTGCCTCGGCGACTATGTATACGAGACAGGATTTGCGAACAACGTCTATGTCCCAGGCCGAAACGATCCCATTCAAAATGCGATCACGCGTCAAGAGTTCCGATCCAAATACCGCATGTATAGAAGTGACCCCAATCTGCAGGCTGTGCATGCTTTGTATCCGATGATCAACGTGTTCGATAATCACGATGGCCTTGATCAGCCCGGAGATATTCAGGCTGAAGGCGCTCTCGGTGCATTTTTTGAGCACCTGCCTGTGCGGTCACCCTCTCCAGGGCGGATTGATCGGAGCCTGCGATGGGGCGACTCATTTGAGCTGTTCATGACTGACCAAAGAAGTTTCCGTGACCCAATTCTCGAGAGCGCTGGGAGGCTGGGAACGTCAACTACTGAGCGGCCCGAAATTCTGGATCCCAACCGAACATTGCTGGGTCGCGATCAGTGCGACTGGTTGCTGAATGGGCTTGTGGACTCAACTGCTCAATGGAAGGTGATTGGCAGTCAGCTGATGTTCTGGCCTTGGCGCAGCCTCGGTCGGGTTTCAGGCCAGCCCCGAGGTAGCGGGACTTATCTCAATTTGATTCAATGGGATGGCTATGTAGCTGAACGGCTGAAGATCT
>JBBDMQ010000146.1:0-4847 GCA_040878245.1 Microthrixaceae bacterium | reverse complement strand
CCGAACGATCAAACCCCAGAAACTTCCAAACGAGCCCTCTCGCGTCAAGGTAAAGCTGTTAATCGGCGCGGTCGCTCATCCTCAGCAGAGTCAAGTTCCAAGAGCATGAACTCAAATCATTCCTCCGCTTCTAGTCGCAGCGCAGACTCGCAGGCAGGCCTTGGCTCAAAGCTGCGTTATATGTTCGATACTGGCCTGTCTCGCGGGCCGTCAGTTGTTATTGGTTGGCTTGGATTGCTGACGCTGCTTGTGATCTTGATCACGGCACTTCTCATGACAATTCTTGGGTTAGTTGGGGTGAACGGTGGGGCAAAATTGGGCTTTGGCGAAGCCTTCTGGCAATCGATGCTTCGGGTAGTTGATGCTGGCACATTTGCGGGCGACAGCAGTTGGCCCACGCGATTTCTCGGACTCGCAATTACTTTGGCGGGCATCTTCCTCGCCGGCAGCTTGATCGGACTCATCGCCAACTCGGTAGATCAGCGCGTTGACGGACTAAGAAAAGGGCGCAGCAAAGTTTTGGAGTCGAATCACACGCTCATTTTGGGTTGGTCAACTCGTGTGCCAGTGATAGTGAGTGAATTAGTACTGGCAAACGAAAGTCTTCGGCGGGGGGTGGTTGTTGTTCTGGCGCAGCAAGATAAATCAGTTATGGAAGACGACCTGCGAGATCAGATTGGGGACTTTCTGACGACCCGACTTGTTTGTCGTAGAGGCCACACTGACCTGCCGGCAGACCTTGAGTTGGTGAACTCGACTGGCGCTCGGTCAATTATCATCGTTGGCGAGAGCGATGCCACCGTGATTAAAACCCTGCTGGCTGTTCGCTCGCTTGACCCCCTGTTTGAGAACGCCCACGTAGTTGTGGAGACAAGTTCTGAATCAACTGATGCCTCGATTCGAGCACTCTTTGGCCCCAGAGTTCTTACAGTTAACTCCGATCAAATCGTGGCGGAGTTAACTGCACAAGCATGTCGGCAACGCGGTCTGAGCACTGTGTTCCGGGAGCTGTTGGACTTTGACGGAGATGAGGTCTACTTCGAGAAATTCCCAGAAACTGAGGGCCGTACCTTTGCTCAGGCACAACTTGCATTTGAGAACAGTTCGTTAATGGGCCGCTTGACTGCCGAGGGAATTGTCGAACTGAACCCTCCTGCTGACACTGTTCTTGCACAAGGAGATGAGCTGATCGGCATTGCCTCTGACGATTCAACCTTTCTTTGCGGCAGTTTCCAAGAAACACCCGAGATCCCGAAAGTTGATGTCCTCGCTGAAGTTATTCTGCCGACTCGAATTTTGGTTGTGGGTTGGAGTGTTCTAGGTCCGCGTGTTTTGGCGGAACTTGATGAGTTCCTGACTACCGATACTGTGATTGAGATCATTGCCGACCCTGACCAAATCAGTATCGGCTCCATTAGGCCATCGATCTTGGTGCAAAATGTGCAGGTCGAGGTTGCAGAATTCCGAGGTGGACCTGAGGAAGTCACGGCTTATGCCGCCTAGCGACACTTTGATGAGGTGATTCTGCTTGGTTATCGCGAGCACCTGGCTACCGGCGATGCCGATGCACGAACTCTTCTGACGTTGATGGCATTTAATCATCTTGTAGATCAACATCAGCTTGGCGAGGTGAGGATCGTTGCGGAATTACTCGAGCAGCGTCATACACCTCTCGCCGTAGCAACTGGGGCAGACGATTTCATTGTGAGCGTAGAACTGACCAGCTTGCTGATTGCGCAACTGTCTGAGCGTCATGAGCTTGACATGGTTTTTAAGGACTTATTCGATCCCTCTGGCTGCGTAGTCGAGCTTCGCCCTGCCGCCGCATTTGGCTCGGAGTCTCTCGAGACTTTCGCACAGGTAGTTGCAGCGGCTTCCGCACAAAATCAAACTGCTCTGGGGTATCGAATTGCAGGCACAGGTGAAGTGGTAATCAACCCACCTAAGGCAACAGCGGTTGCTCTCGGCAGCAGAGATTCAGTGCTAGTACTTCGCTAAGGAAGTCTGCAGTTAGTCGTCGCAGAGTGCGTCAATGCAGATGGTGATAGCGAGAAGGAGTACGTCGTCTTCGCCGTCCAGAATCTCGATTCCATAGGTGTCGCGAACCTTGAACCATTTTTTTGAGATAGTTGCGATTCTGTCGCCATCCCTTTCGATCTCGTATTCGTGATCAGCGATTTTTCCGTGTGCATGTAGGTCTTTACCGTCATCCATCTCAATCTTGTAGCGATCTCGAATTCCGATGAGTTTCTTGTGAACGGTTGCAGACCGGCCGTCGGGAAGCTTGAGTGACATTTTGTCTCTCACCGTTAAGACTCGCTCTTTGATTTCTGCCAGATTTCGACCGGACTCATCTTCCAAAATGAAGGTCTGACGCATACGCATGGCTTTTCCGTCAGATCTGTAGACCTTGTCTCCATCTTCGTTTTCAATCCACGAGTCATCACTAAAGCTCATCAGCTTTTCGTGCATCTGAAACTTGTGGGTGCCGTTGTCACCGTTCGAGCGATTCAAAATTCCCATGGCTTTCAGCCTAGGTCCTATGAGTCGAGCCAGCCTCTAGACAGTTCAGCGGTTTATGGATCGAACTATACGAAAACCGATATTGCCTGTGCTTGACTGAGCGGTATTGGCGCTTCGAGCAGAGACCCGATACCTCCAGCAGTAAGACTCGTGGCACAAATACGAGCCTCCGCGAATAACGCGATGGGTACCCGAACTTGGGCCGCATGGGTTATGCAAGGTGCTGGTTAGGTGAAACTCTGGATCGAAATAATCAGCGCACCACTCCCAGACGTTTCCACAGGTGTTGTACAACCCAAAGCCATTCGGTTTGAAGGCGTCTACAGGTGCAGTTCCCACGTAGCCATCAAGTGCCGTGTTGTGTGCTGGGAACTCGCCTTGGAAAACGTTCATTGAGTGCTCTCCGTCGGGCTCACGTTCATCACCCCATGGAAAACGCTTGCTCTCTAAACCCCCTCGTGCAGCACACTCCCATTCAGCTTCGGTCGGTAGGCGTGCGCCTGCCCATTGGCAGTAGGCAGTTGCGTCCTCCCAAGTGACATGGACGACTGGGTGATTCTGGCGGTCCGCAAGATTTGACTGAGGTCCTTCAGGATGACGCCAATCAGCGCCATCGACGAGTCGCCACCATGGTGCATGAGCAACCCCTTGAGTGGGCGGAAAGTCATCGGGGAGAAGGCCACCAAACACAAATGATGAGCCCTCCCGCTCGGACTCAGTGACCCATTGAGTTGAACCCGCAAAGTTCTCGAACTCGGCGTTTGTGACAGCGGTTGTAGAGATCTCAAAGGCATCAAGCAGCACCGTTCTTATGGGCCCTTCACCATCTGCTGGGTAGGCCGACTCGGTGGAACCCATGGCAAAGCTGCCTGCCGGCACAAGGGTGAACTCGGGCTCAGCGAAGGTTGCTGAGGAGTGAGAAATGACTGATTCAACTATGGCGCTTGAACTGCCGTGTATGGCGGGTGTCCGATTTTCAGAGGATGGACTGCAGCAGTTTGTGGTCATGGTGTCTTGAGGCTGCGTTACCGAGCCGTTCCTCTGTTGCTTTCGTTCAGTCCCCAACTTGGCATGGCGTGTCCGCTACCTTATGGCAGTTGTGCTGCTATCAACAGTGGTGCAATGACTTCTGCAGCCCTTGCTGCGAAGCATTATTGGAGGCTTCTGTGCTTGCGTATGATTACCCGTTACTTTCAATAGTTATCACGATGATGTGGTTCTTCCTCTTCTTCCTATGGATCTGGATTGCCATCACCGTTTTGGTCGATGTGTTCCGCAGCCACGACATTGGTGGATTCGCAAAGGCACTTTGGTTGATCTTTATTTTCTTCGTTCCATTCCTTGGCGTTCTCGTCTATCTGCTCGCTCGTGGCCACAAGATGCAAGAGCATCAGGTCGCTGCAGCAAAGGCATCTCAGGAGCAATTCTCTGCTTATGTCAAAGAGACTGCAGGTGCTGGCGAATCTTCGGCTGAGCAGCTCACAAAATTGGCTGCTCTGCACAGCGCTGGCACTCTGAGCGATGACGAGTTTGCTGCTCAGAAGGCAAAAATCCTGAGCTAATAAAAGCTTGTTGAAGCTGCCCGTCTGTCTGATGCTTCATCAGAAGGCGGGCAGTTTCGCGTGTGCTCACCCGTTACCCCAGGTGTCAGATTCGCAGAACAATCGATATGAGTAATTGCCGATAGCCTCACTACATGGAGTTACCGGCGGATGAATCGAGCGAGATCCCCGAATCTTTTCTACCCGAATCCACATACGAGCCAAATGCTCAAAGCTCACCGGGTGGCTCAACGGGTGGCTCACCGGACAGCATCCTCGTAAGTAGCCCGCCAACTTCTCGCTCAGCCATCGATGCCTATGGTCCTCGCCCGATGTGGCGAGGCTGGTTACATGCAGCTGCGTTTGTTGTTGTCATACCGGCGGGTTTATATCTGTTGAGCTTGGCTCAAACCACCATTGCACGCGTTGGTGTGCTGGTCTACTGGGCCAGCCTTGCTGGGCTCTATGCAACGAGCGCTAGCTATCACCGTCTAGCTCGTTCGCCTACCTCGGTGCTGTGGTTTCGTAGAGCTGATCATTCCATGATTTATGTATTGATTGCAGGTACCTATACCCCCATCTGCTTATTGGTTCTGCCCAAAATATGGGGTATCCCTATGCTTGTGCTGATCTGGGTGGCGGCCCTAGCGGGAATCACTATGAAGATGGTTCGACTGGGTTTAGGCGATGGGCCGAGCGGATCATGGCTCTACATCGTGATGGGCTGGGCAGCGCTGCTCACATTGCCGATTCTCATCATGAACCTCAGCTGGGTGCAGTTGC
>JBBDMQ010000145.1:0-4883 GCA_040878245.1 Microthrixaceae bacterium | reverse complement strand
GAACCGAGCGGGTACTCTTAGGGGTGCCCGATTTGGGGCCTAACCGAGAGGATCCACGTGCCAGCGACCGTCGTGGTAGGCACCCAATGGGGTGATGAAGGTAAAGGGAAACTGACTGACCTCATTGCAAAGGAGATGCAGTTGGTTGTGCGCTATCAGGGAGGCCACAATGCTGGTCATACTTTGGTAGTCAATGGGGAGTCATTCGCTTTGCAGTTGATTCCCTCGGGGGTGCTCTACGACCACATCACCCCGGTGATCGGTAACGGGGTAGTGGTTGATCCAGTTGTGATGCTGGCCGAAATTGATGGCCTTCAGGCTCGAGGAGTTGATTGCTCCAAGTTGCGTGTATCCGGCAACGCCCATCTGATCCTTCCGTATCATCAAGAACTTGATCGCTTAATTGAACGTCACTTGGGCAAGAACAAGCTTGGGACAACGAAGCGGGGAATCGGACCGGCCTATGCAGACAAGGCCAGCCGAGTTGGTCTTCGAGTTCAAGACCTGCTTGATGAGGCAATCTTTAGAGAGAAGTTGGCTGCGGTTGTGGCCGAGAAGAATCAGATACTCGCCAAGGTCTATAACCGTTTGGGTTTTGACTCAGCCGAGATGGCTGACCGCTATCTGACCGAGGTTGCTCCAAGGATTGCGCCGTATGTCACCGATACGGTCACGCTGATTCACGAGTCTCTTGAGCGCGGCGAGAATGTGCTACTTGAAGGTGCACAAGCAACCTTCTTGGACCTTGACCATGGCACATATCCGTTTGTTACCTCTTCCAACCCCATCGCTGGAGGCGCTTGCGTCGGAGCCGGTGTTGGGCCACGCCATATTGACCGGGTGATTGGCATTGCCAAGGCCTACGTCACCCGAGTCGGTTCTGGTCCGATGCCCACTGAGCTATTTGATGAAACGGGAGACCGAATTGTTGACTTGGGCCATGAGTACGGTGTGAACACCAAGCGTCGTCGTCGACCGGGCTGGTTTGATGCAGTCATGTTGCGTCACGCAGTTCGGCTGAACTCAATGTCTGAAATCGCCATCACTAAACTCGATATTTTCGACACCTTCGATACCCTCAAGGTTTGCGTTGCGTATGACGTCAAGGGTGTACGCCACGAGCACCTTCCGTACCATCAGTCCGACTTGTTTGACGCAGTGCCGATCTATGAAGAGTTCCCGGGTTGGAACACCGACCTCACGGCAGTTCGAGAGCGCCACGAGCTTCCCGCAAACGCAATTGCGTATCTTGAGTTTCTTCAGGAGCAGGTTGGGGTACCGATTGGTGTGGTGGGTACGGGGCCCGGGCGAGATCAGTACGTTCATTTCAACGCGTAAGTGTTATGTGCGAAATACCTAAAGGAGTCTGATGACTGTTGTAAAGATCAACGCAATTGCAGTGCCCGAAGGCGCAGGCCCAGAACTTGAGAAGCGCTTTGCAGCCCGCGCAGGAGCAGTAGAAAACTCTCCCGGATTTGAGGGCTTTCAACTGCTCCGCCCAACCGAGGGTGGCGATCGCTACTTTGTCATGACTTGGTGGGAGTCAGAGGATGCATTTCAGGGTTGGATGAATAGCCAAGACTTTGCAAAGGGGCATGCCAATGCGAACGGCCCTGCTGCTGGGAACGGACCTGAACAGCGCCCTGTCTCAACCGGAGCCGAACTTTTGGCTTTTGAGCTGGTGGAGCAGGTCAATCCGCCGAGTAGTGATGGTTGAGCAGTGCCGCAACTGAAGGTGTGCGTAGTTGGCAGCGGTGGTCGTGAACATGCCCTAGCGCATGCGTTGGCAAGGACCGCTGAGGTCATCGTTACCCCTGGCAACCCAGGCATTCCGAACTCGGTTGCAACCGACCCCGAGCAGATCCAAGCCGACTTATTTGTGATCGGTCCAGAGGTTCCTTTAGTCGACGGCCTTGCCGATCGACTTCGAGCTGCGGGCAAACTGGTCTTTGGGCCAGGGGCTGATGGTGCGCAACTCGAAGGATCTAAAGCATGGATGAAAGAGTTGCTAGTTGCGGCCGGAGTGCCCACAGCTCAGTATCAGGCTTTTACGCAGGCCCACGAGGCGCTCGACTTTCTTGATCAGATGACCCCGCCATTTGTGGTGAAGACCGACGGCTTGGCCGCCGGAAAGGGAGTGCTTGTTACTGAGTCACTAGCCGAAGCCCGGAATGCTGTCGAGGAGTACATGTCTGGTCAGGCCTTTGGCGAGGCTGGAAAAACATTGGTAATTGAAGAGGGCCTGACTGGCCCAGAACTTTCGATGCTTGCAGTCTGCGATGGAACCAGCGCAGTCCTTCTTGCGCCGGCTCAAGACTTCAAACGAATCCAAGATGATGACCAAGGTCCGAACACGGGCGGCATGGGAGCCTATTCCCCAGTTCCGTTCGTAACAGATGAGTTACTCAAACAAGTTATGGCCGAGTTCATCGAGCCCACCTTGACGGAACTCAAACTACGAGGCATTGATTACCGTGGAGTGCTGTATGCCGGGTTGATGCTGACCCCGCAAGGGCTCAAGATGATTGAGTACAACGTACGATTTGGCGACCCCGAGTGTCAGGTAGTTGTGCCTCGCCTGAGCACAGACCTTGCCGAGCTTCTATCGCAAGCGGCATCTGGCAGCCTGCAGATAGCTCCCGAGTTTACCGATGAGTCTGTGGTGACTGTGGTGTGCGCCGCCGAGGGCTACCCGGCATCACCTCGAATGGGTGATGTGATTCATGGAATTGAGCAGGCTCAGGCTCTGCCCGGAGTCACCGTTATTTGTGCTGGGGTCGCTCAGAACTCGCAGGGGCAACTCATCACCTCGGGTGGCCGAGTGCTGGCCGTGACTGCTGTGGGTTCGACTTTGTTGCAGGCTCGCGAACTGGCCTATGAAGCAGTGTCGTTGATCTCATGGCCAGGCATGCACTACCGAAGTGACATTGCCAAATTAGCGAGTGATCAGTGACCTCCCCGCCGGTTGTGGGGATCGTGGGTGGCGGTCAGCTTGCACGGATGCTTGCAGAGGCAGCCTCGCCCCTCGGCATTCACCTGCGAGTCTTGGCAGCAGAGTCTGACGAAGGTGCTGCCGAGATCATCTGCGATGTCACCATCGGTAGCCCTGATGACTCTCAGGCAATTCTTGATTTTGCACAAACGGTAGATGTGTTGACCTTTGACCATGAGAATGTTGATCTGCATGCGCTGCGTCAACTTGAACAGAGCGGATGTGCAGTTCGCCCTGGAGTCAAGTTGCTAGAGTTTGCCGATAAGGCCCATCAGCGGCAGAGGTTTTCAGAGGCAGGTCTTCCAGTTCCTCCGTTCTTAGTGATTGACCTTGCTCAGAGTCCTACCAATCAAGCGCTGCCCCTTCAGCAGGCTCTTGAATTTTGCGCTGAGCATGCAGATGATCAGGGAAAAATCGTGATCAAAGCCAGTCGTGGCGGCTATGACGGACGCGGCGTGTGGATGTTGAAAGCAGAGGAACTTGAAGGGTTCTTTGCGCAGTACACAGGTGCACCGCTGTTGCTAGAGCCAAAGCTCGAACTGCAGAGTGAGGTTGCTGTTTTGGTGGCAAGAAACCCCTCTGGGCAAGTAGCTGTCTGGCCTGTTTTAGAGACCGTACAAGTAGATGGCATGTGTAATGAGGTGCTCCTACCTGCAGCGCTGAGCCCCGAGTTAATCTTGCAAGCAGAGCAGATCGGCCGGCAGATTGCTGAACTACTCGATGCAGTTGGCGTTTTTGCTGTTGAGCTATTTGTCTCGGCTCAGGACTTGCTGATCAATGAGATTGCTCCGCGGGTTCACAATTCGGGCCACATAACAATTGAAGCCTGTGCGACCTCGCAGTTTTCGCAGCACCTTCGGGCCATTTTGGACTGGCCCTTAGGGCCTACTCACATGCTTTACCCCGCAGCGGTAATGGCCAACGTGGTGGGCGTTGCAAACCAAGACCCTCGAGTACATCAGGGAATTGCCCTTCATCAGGAAGCCGGATCACACATTCATCTCTATGGCAAGACCCCTCGCCCCGGCAGAAAGATTGGGCACGTGAGCGTTGTTGGTCAGGATCTTGCACAGTGTCGAACATCGGCCGCAGTTGCTGCGGCAGCATTGTCTTCGGGGATTGCCTCTGGGGCATCCCCGATCTGAGAATTGAACTGGAGAAACACAAGATGACGAAGAGCGAACAACTAGTGGGAATCATCATGGGGAGTTCCTCTGACGCAGAGATCATGAGCGCTGCCGCCGAAGTACTCACCGAGTTTGGTGTGGGTCATGAATTGCGGGTGATCTCGGCGCATCGAAGCCCGAAAAAGATGGTTGAGTACGCAAGTTCGGCGCAAAGCCGCGGCCTGCGGGTCGTTATTGCTGGCGCAGGTGGTGCTGCACACCTTCCGGGAATGGTGGCAGCGCTCACTACTCTGCCAGTTGTTGGCGTCCCAGTTCCCACCAAACATCTTGGAGGAGTTGATTCCCTTCATTCCATTTTGCAGATGCCGAGTGGAGTGCCCGTTGCGACCATGGCAATCGGCGGCGCCAGAAACGCTGGCTTGTTTGCCCTGCGAATTCTTGCCCTGTCTGACCACGACCTAGCGCAAGCGTTGGCCGAACACCAAGAACAGCTCGAACAGTTTGCAGTGGCTCAAGATATTGAGTTGCAAAATCGCCCCAACTCAGAATGATCCAGACAGCGTTGGTGCTCGGCGGTAGTAGCGAGATTGCTCAAGCAATACTTTCGGAGTTACAGAAGCAGGGATTACGGCGAGCAGTATTAGCTGTACGTCATCCGACATCGCTTGTTGGGTCTGTTGACACACTCATTCCGGGAGTTGAGCTCACAACCTCTCAGTGGGATGCAACCGAGCCCGCCGACAGCGCACAGGTAGTTGCTGAGG
>JBBDMQ010000144.1:0-4948 GCA_040878245.1 Microthrixaceae bacterium | reverse complement strand
GTATTCTTTTTGCCCTAGGTGCTGCAGTAATCAGCGGCTGCGGTGGCGCTGTTGCAGACCCCAAGGACTATGGCGACGTGAATACGAAGAACGAGGGTTACTACGGCAACTTGATGTACGGCTGTACCGGGGTCCGCGCCAACGAGGCTGGCAAGTACGAGGACGTCACCCTTGAAAATACTGATTACTGCAACTGCCTCTACGAGGGCCTCAAAGAGACTGTCCCATTTTCGGATGCCCGTGAGTTTGATAAGTATCAAGCCACTGCTCAGGCCGGTGAGATCAAGGTTCCAACAAACATCCAAACAGTTCAAGAGAAGTGCGGCACCACAAACTAACTCTCACACTTAACCGCTCACTCTGCTCAACTCCCAACTCCACTCAAACTGCAGCAGGTTGCGCAACCTCTGTATGCGCTGCAGGGCGAAGCTCTGCGGGTAGTTAGGTTCAACCTTGTGAGCTGTTCTTGAGAGCTAAGAAGCCTGAGGTTTCTTCACAGGTAGCCCCACGCGAACACTTGCCTCTGCGTTGAGGGGCCACCGGGCTCGTGACTTCTCGGAGAGCTTGCGCATCAGCGCAATTGCAGCTGGGTCGGAATCACCAGGGCGAGCCTCAATAGATCCATCGGCAATCATACGACTCATGATTTCCCGACCAAGGTCTGTGCGCACAATGGTAAGCGTCCAATTTGCATTCTCGCCGATGCCCCCGCAGGAAATGTCGGCGTGTTCGGCAGCAAAGTCCGGGCAGTGGGTGCAGCCCTCTCTCGTCCAAGCGTGACACTCCTTAAGATTCACTTCTCTGTACGTACCGTCAGTGAGCCAGAGCTGGAAGACACCTTCGATGTTCATCTTGACGATCTGCTCACGCTCAATCCCGTACTTGGCCCTAAAGAGTTCTTCGAAAATTGCGTCATCAAAAGTCTTAGAGCACAACAGGCCAAGGTTGAACACAATTGGCTTGGAGACCTTCCCGATTTTTCGAGACCACATCACAGGCGGAACAGATGACTGACAGCTCATGCCAACGAGTGCAAGCCGGGAGTGGCCTGCCTCGAGCGCTTCGTTCAAGGCCAAGGTGTTAGCGGAGTAGGTGTAGCGACTTCCTGCAGCATCCAAAATCTGCTCTCGATTTGCCGCTACGCCGGGCCGGGCTTTCCAAGATCCTTTGTCTCCTTCGAGATAAGAAACCAGGGCAGCATCGATATAGTCATGCTCTATCGCCCACACCAAAATTGCCGAGACCAAGCCGCCATCCTGACCCATCTCGTGGACCATTTTGTCCGAGGCGCGAGTCAGTAAAATATCCTGAAAAATGCCCGCTACCTCGTCCTCTTCACGTGTTCTGGCAAACAGATGCTCATCGGCTTGCCCTTCCCACAGGCGAAACCTTGGACAGGCTCTAGTGCAGCTTGTGCAGCCCTTAATTCCATGACCACAGTCGTCTGCGCCGAGTTCATCTTCTAGGTGAAACGGTTTGTATCCCCCCTGCTCGTGGTCATACCCAATCACGTCATGCGGGCAAGAAATCACGCAACCAGCGCAACCGGTGCAAATGCCGGTATCGATAACCTCGGCTTTAAGTTCCTTCCACTGACTCGTCCAACGAGTAGATGCAGTGGCAAGGAGTTCATCAGCAAGAGACATCTGATCAATCTACCTCCCGACCGAGCGGTCAGTTACAGGTCAGAACTTAATTAGATCAGAACGTTAAAGCGCACCCCGGCATGCGCTTCTAGTTGTTCAATGAGCTGATCGCCGAATGCAGTTGCCGGCGTCCAGAAACCACCACCGACCTTGTTGGGGTCAAGGTCTAGTAGCGCAATCGCAGCTTCGCCCAGCATGCGAGCAGTGCAGCCGTAGCCCGGATCTCGTTCGCCAGTCACTTGAGTGCGAATAGCTCGACCAGTTGGTGTCAGCCCAAAGAATCGCAGTTCAAAAAAGCCAGTGCGCTGAGCGTCGGGGGAGGGACCTTGGCCAGGCTTGGGAAGAACAAAACGATTCAGCAGTTTTCGAACTGGAGAAATCGCTGCTAGCCCCATGCCACTCAGTATCCCGGCCGAAAGTCCCGCTGCCTTTGCGCCACCTACAAAACCCGAGCCCATCATCATGGCCTCGTCATACTTAAACTCTCTTCCCCATGGCCGGCCGAGCAGCGCATGTGTTCGCTGAACAACTCGGGTATTGACTCCTGCCATAACAAAGGGGGCAACCCACTGCCCAGAGGCCGCATCATGTGTGGGCCCGGTCACCTCTGGTTGTTCAACTCCGGAACGCATGTCTGTGGGAGCAAGTGCATACGGGTCGGCCAACAGCTTGCGCAGGTCTGGATCCCCTGCTGCTTCTTCCATCAGATTCATCATCGAGGCAATGGTTCCGCCACTTGCACCGCCCTTCGCGGCAGAGACGCGCATGGCGACACGATCGCAGAAGGAATCAAAACGTTCCATTGAGCGTTGTTGGGTAAACCACACGCCTAGGTCCGACGGAATGGAATCAAACCCGCAGGCATGAACAATTCGCGCGCCAGTTGCTTCTGCAGTTTTTCCGTGGGCGTCAATCATGGCGCGCATCCATTGAGGCTCTCCCGTCAGATCGCAGTAGTCCGTTCCCGCTGCCGCAACTGCTGCAACCAGCTCAGAACCATAGAGTGCATATGGGCCAACGGTAGAGACGACTACTCGCGTTGATTCCGCCAGAAGGGCTAGCGCTGGAGCATCATGTGCGTCGGCCACAATTCGTTCCACCTCGGCGCCAGTTTCCTGCGCAATCAGGTCAAGCTTGGCTAGGTCACGCCCAGCTATGGCCCATTTCAGTGGTCCTTCGGTGCCGTGCCGCTCTACAAGATGGCGGCACAGGATCTGGCCAACAAAGCTCGTTGCCCCAAAAACTATGAGATCGAAAGGGCGCTGAGCGTTGTTATCCATGGTGAAACCCTAGATCAGCAACATGCATTAACTATTACTGACTGGCTCTGACTTGACCGATCGGTCAATATTGACAGTATGGACCTTACTTATCCCGCTGACGCCGAAGCATTCCGAGTTGATATTCGAGCTTGGCTCGAAACTAATCTGCCGCAGGGTTGGTTCGAACCGGACTTCAAGATGACCTCAGAAGAAAAAGCCACTTGGAATCTTGAGTGGACGAAAACTCTCTTTGAGGGCGGCTGGATCTGCGCAACTTGGCCAGAGGAGTATGGCGGCAAAAACCTATCGACCATGCAGGGAGTTGTTCTCGCAGAAGAGTTCGCAAAGGCTAAAGCACCAATGCGAGCCGACTTCTTTGGCGACACTTTGGTTGGTCCTACCATTTTGATGAACGGTACGGAGGAGCAAAAAAAGTACTTCCTGCCTCGTATCCTTGACGGCACTATGAGCTGGTGTCAGGGATTCTCCGAGCCCGACTCGGGCTCAGATTTGGCCTCGCTTAAGACCACTGCAGTTCTTGATGGAGACGAGTGGGTGATTAACGGACAGAAAGTGTGGACCACTCAGGCGCAGTTCGCTGATTATTGCTTCGTGCTGGCCCGGACCGATCCAGACGTGAAAAAACAGGCAGGAATTTCTTACCTTTTGGTACCCATGAAACAACCTGGGGTTGAGGTGCGTGGCATCGTGCAACCTGATGGCACCGACGAGTTCAACGAGGTGTTTTTCTCTGATGCGCGTTGCCCGATAGACAACGTAGTTGGCGGTCTAAACAATGGGTGGAAAGTAGCTAATGACACCCTTGGCTTTGAACGCGGCATGTCTGCAACTACTGGCTACCGGCGATTTGCCGAGGAGTACCGACTGATGGTTGAGAAGGCCACGGAGAACGGCAAAATCGCCGACCCCGTGATTCGTCAGGGCTTGGCGGTGTACTACTCCAAGATTCAGATCATGCGAATCAACGGGTTGAGGTCGCTCTCTGCAACCGTGAGCGGCAAAAAAGATATGGCTGTGACTGTCCTGGGAGCCACCAATAAAATCTTTTGGTCAGAGACTCACAAAGCGGCCATGGAGCTTGCGCTAGAAATTTGGGGTGCAGAGTCAATGCTGTCGGCTTCTGGGCCAGAGACTGGCTCTTGGCCAGCTGCAATGAGAGGTGAGGGCAGACCGACATACCCAGTCAGCCTGATGATGTCTTCGTTCTTCTTCTCCCGATCAGAGACAATTTGGGGCGGAACCTCGCAGATCCAGCGAAACATCGTTGGCGAGAAGGTGCTTGGGCTACCTCGGGAGCCAAAAGTTGAAGCTAAGCCAAACTAGGGAATCTTGCAGATTTGGCTCAGTAAGGGTCGTTCCGCTGGTTCTAGATCTTGCCGTTGCTGAGGAGTTTCCCGGCTCTGGATCGAAGACCCACCTCCAGAAGGCTGATACCCACTAACGTCTGCATCTATTGCTGCGTAGTGGCGGAACCACGCTCTGCGAGTTTTTAATATGCGATATCTGCGCCGATTTATCTTGTGACAACTCCCTCGAAGCCCCCTGATTTTGATGAAACCGGTGAGTACCGGGTCGTTCGTAGAACGCGCTCAAGTTCTACTCAATGGAGCACCCCCAAAAAAATCGCCGCCGGGGGACTTGCCTGTTTACTGCTTCTGGGAGCTGTGGTTGGAGCGGGAGCCGTATGGGGACTCTGGAGTTTCTCGAAAATTAACCGAGTCGATCTCAATCTGGCGCAAGTAGAGAGCCCCTCTGAGCCAATAAATCTGCTCATTGTCGGGTCAGATAGCCGCGCAGAAATTGAAGCTGGCGACCCTGGATCGGGGGGCATGTTGGGCAAGGACGCTCCAACTGGTCAACGCTCAGACAGTCTACTCATCGCAAGAATCGATCAAACGAGTGATCGGATTGATCTGTTGTCTGTCCCAAGAGACCTCTGGGTACCGATCGCAGGTAAGGACTCAAAGCAGAGAATTAATACTGCTTATGCGCAGTCGGCCCAGGCTGTGGTTGACACTG
>JBBDMQ010000143.1:0-5031 GCA_040878245.1 Microthrixaceae bacterium | reverse complement strand
GGGCTTACAACCGTTCGAGGTTCGCTACCCCGACCAAGCTTTCGAAGATCGACCACCGGGTCTGTGCTCCCAGGTAAAAGCGGTCCTAGTAAGACCCCTCCCAGAAGAGAGAGGCCACCCACTAGCACTGCAGAGCGGGCAACTACAGCAGTTGCGCTTCGGTGCGGAGATCCGTCCCAGCGAGTCCGAGCAGTCCTTAAACAAATTTGTGTTACCACGTACACGAATAGTCCGGCGATGAAGCACACTGTTGAGCCGCCTCGGGCGGATTCTCGGCTCAATAACCCCAATGCCAAGAAGCTGCTCACAAACGGAACGGCCGCCTGAACCGGGCCCTCAAAGCGGAACGCCGCAGCATCACCAAAGATCACAAATAGCCACAACACTGCTGCGATCACAAAAAGAAAACCTGGTGTTGCAGGTACCGGCGCCACAGCTTGAGAAAAATCAGCAAACGAGTCCGAGATATTTTTGCTGAGCAGCCGAACTGTGCTCGGAGTGGGGAGCAAATATTTGCTGCTACCTGGAGCAAAAACCGCAGTGAGTAAAAATATCCCTGCAAGCAGTTGCGCCGAAAGTGATGCAACTATTCCAACCTGAAGACGCCGAAGGGTGAGCGCAATAAGCCAAGCCGAAAGAACTGGAATTGCTAGCTCCGAGAAAAAGCCCCAAGAGTCAAAAAGTCGGATGAAGCTCAGTGTTGTTCCGAGCGCTAGGGCTAGCAGTCCGAACTCTGCGGCGAAATCAGCGCCCATAATTCCGCGTGGGCCTGATCGCTCCTTTTGCGTCAGGCTGCCGGGTCCTTCTGAGGACTCAGAAGGTTGAGTAAGCGGTGTGACCGTCGAGGTCATGGCCTGATGACCTGGGCTTCACTCGTTGAATCTGTCCATGCCTGAGTAAGCGAGGTGCCGTAAGCCCAGTCCACATGCTGCCAGTGGCTGCCTTGATCACTGTTTCTTCTTGAAGCTGAGTTCCTTGCTCGAGCGGTTGCGTTGTTTGCTGCAGTGTCTTGGGAAATGTTTTGGGCAGGGCCATGGGCAGGGCCCTGAGCAGGGCCTTGGGCTGTCAGAAGTGTCCGCGAAGAAAACTGGAATGAAGCTGCTTGTAGCTCTGCGATCTCGGAAAAACTTGATGGCTTGGTGCAGATAACTAGGCGACCGCCCTGTTGAGCATCAAGAACTCGAAGTGCTTCGAGCGGACTGAACGCAACCTCTGATGACTCAATCAAAGCGAGCTGTTCCTGAAGAGCAAAGAGACGATCAGATGCGTGAACAAATTCCTGTGCTCGTGGCGACATGTGGTGAGGCAGAGAAGTAACTAGGCGAATGAGCCCACCTTGTTGTGCAACTGAATCCACCAAACTCGCTGCAGCAGAAACACTTTGCTCGAAAGATGCGGATGCTCGAAGGTCAAGCAGCACCGTTGTTCGGCGTTGCCAAGGAGGTTCGAACTGCCTCACTACTGCTTGTCCAAGCCTGGCAGTAGTTGGCCAGTGAATTCCTCGCAAGTCGTCCCCAGGCACGTACTCGCGAAGCCCAGAAAACTCTGCATCGTTACCAGAAAACAATGCTGAATTGCCTGCGCCAGACTCGTTCACCTGCCCAAGGGTGCCAGCCAAATCTGGTAGCGGCCACACGTGCGGGAGCACTAGTAATGAGGTGCTCTGGCCGATTGACAAAGTTGAGCGCAGCAGGCCAAATGGGTCACTCACTGTTGTCAGTGTTGGGTTAATTCGGTGACGCCCTCGATGCTGAGTTGGAAAGCTATATCTTGCGCAGTTCTGTTCACCAGAAGGTAACGGCGCAAGATGTAATTCAACAGTGCCAAACTTCCCAACTCGATCTCTGAGCAGCAGCACGGCTGTTGTGCGAGGTCCCAAGTTCGTGGTGGTGAGCTGAATCCTGCAGGTTTCGTTGACTCGAATGACCTCCGGCACAACCAATCGCTCTATCGCAATCTGTGGCCTAGAAATTTTGTTCCAGATTGCGGCAAACAGGACAAGGAGCAGAGTGCACACAGCCAAGATTGAGGCTTCTGGTAGGCCAAAAAGCCAACCTCCTACCGAAAGTAGGAGTGCTGCAACGAAGGCAGTCATACCTCGCTGAGTGAGGTGCATCTCAGCCCGGAATCGGTATCGAACGGAGCAGTTTCTCTATGGCCGTGCCTGGAACAAGTCCACTCATGCGAGCCTCGGTTGAGAGGATGACTCGGTGAGCCAAAACTGGAACTGCTAGGTACTTCAGATCATCGGGGGTCACAAAGTTGCGTCCTTCTGTAGCAGCCCAGACTCGAGATGCCCTGAGTAGCCCAAGAGTCGCTCTCGGGGACATGCCAAGCTCGAATAGTGGGCTGGTTCTGGACTGTGCCGCTAGGTCTGCCAAGAAGCCGGTAATCGAGTCGGCAACGAAAGTCTGCTGAGCCATTTTTGCCATGGCGAGTATGTCGGCAGCGCTAGCGACTGGCCGCAGCGAGGCTTGTGCAGCTTGGTGGTCTGGCTCACTGAGTAACGCCTGTTCGGCTTGTCGGTCGGGGTAGCCAAGTGAGAGTTTCATCATGAACCGGTCAAGCTGGCTCTCTGGCAGCGGAAAAGTTCCATGATGCTCAAGCGGATTTTCTGTGGCAATGACCATAAAAGGTTGTGGCAGTTCGTAGGTGGTTCCGTCCACTGTCACCTGCTCTTCGGCCATTGATTCAAGTAGTGCTGATTGTGTTTTAGGCGAGGCGCGATTGATCTCATCTGCGAGCAAAAGATTGGCAAAAACAGGCCCTCGGCGAAACTCAAAACTTCCGTCGTGCTGGTTCCAAATAGTCGTTCCTAATAGGTCCGAGGGAAGCAAGTCTGGGGTGCACTGAACACGAGCAAATTGACCGCCCACCGAATGAGCGATCGCTTTTGCCAATGAGGTTTTGCCGACTCCTGGGACGTCCTCTAACAGTAAGTGGCCATGGGAAATGAGACTCGTAACGCTCAAGCGAATCACGTCTTCTTTCCCGCGCACAGCTAGGCCGATATTGGCGCAGATTGCATCAAACACTTCAATAAAGGTTTTTCGAGATGCTCCGCCGCTGGAACTACTGCTCACAGATTTGCCTTCCGTCTTGGTCTGTTCTCAGTCTGTCAGAGCAAGCACACTGAAGCGCTGCTAGCGCTGGTAGTTTTCGCAGCATGACGCAGCATCAAGACTCTGAGTCGAACTCCGCTGCATCGGCCGAAGCAGTTGTTGTTGCTGTAGACATCGGCGGCACCAAGATTGCTGCAGGGATTGTGGATGCCCGGGGTGATTTACTTTTTAGAGATCAGATTCCTACGCAATCCGAATCTGATGCCGGTCTTTTTGAGCGAATAACTGGACTCCTTGATTCAGTTATGGCCTCATCTGCGGTCCCAGCGCAGGTCATTGGAGTTGGCTGCGGGGGACCAATGACTCCTCTTGGACAGACGGTGTCTCCACTCAATATTCCGCAATGGCGAGATTTCCCATTGCTACAACGTTTGCAACAAAAATATCAGCTACCAACCTTTATCGATAACGATGCGAAGGCTCTTGCTCGAGCAGAGGGGTGGGTCGGTGCCGCAAGTTCAGAAACTGACTATTTGGCGATGGTTGTTTCAACAGGCGTTGGTGGTGGGATCGTGCTGAACGGCCAACTACTCGACGGCGCTCAAGGCAATGCCGGACATATCGGTCACGTCATTGTTGAACCCTTTGGGCGCGACTGCGCCTGTGGCGGGCGTGGATGTTTAGAGGCCGAAGTGTCTGGTGCAGCAATCGCTAGATTCACGGGTCGTCCTCCTGAAGAAGCTTCGAGTGAACTCCGAAGACATTGTGGCGAACTTGTGGGGCGAGCAGTTTCGTCCGTGGCCAACTTGCTCGACCTCCGCCTAGCAGTGGTTGCTGGATCTGTTGCGCTTGGCTTTGGTGATGAATTTTTTAACGCTGCACAGGCCGAAGCTGACCGTAGCGCTCGCCTTGAGTTTTCGCAGGGCCTACAAATAGTTCCATCTGGATGTGAGGACCGCGGACCCTTGCTTGGTGCTGCAGCAGTTGGGCGCGCTGGCTTTGCGGCGCAACGTTGACTCACGGGCACCTTCTGCTTTCCTCCCGCTAGTGTGGGGAGTACCAGTGAAGAAAGCAGAACAGGTTGTGAGCCGATCCTCAACTCAGATCACGTGGCCAATGTGTCGAGCAGTGCTGGGTCACCCGGGGTTATGGGGAACGGCGATTCGACAGATGTTTCGACTTGCTCCAGCGGGGTGGTGGAAGCGTGCGCCATTCCTGCCAGTGCCAGATTCCGCTTATCTGCACTTCCGGATGGTGACCGCATACGGCGGCGACGGCAGCACTCAGGCAGAACCCGAAGATCTCATTACTTATTTGCGCTGGTGCCGAGCTTGGCCAGCAGCTACCTCGAAATGATCGCCCTTGATCCACCGGCGGCGCTTCGCCTGCTGCGGGTCAAGCTGCCTTTGAACAACGAGCATCGGACGGCCCACGGAGTTGAGCAGATCAGAGATGTAATTTTGGTGAGTTGGCAGCAGCAGGACGGATCTGTTGGTTGGGGAGAATGTCCAACTCTGTCCTCTGCTGGCTATGCAACGGAGACCACGTCAATTGCCTGGAAGGGCATGACGACACAACTTGCTCCTGCAGCGATGATGGGTAGATCCTTACAGGCTGATGGTCTGACTGCCGCAACTGCAGCTTTGATGGATGCAGCGCTTGATGCTCATTTGGTGTCGCAAGGTCGGTCCTTGTCAGATGAGTTGACGGGAGCTGCTCAGGCCACCGCCGCAAACACCGAGTTACCTAGCACCCATACTCTGCAGCGATGCTCAGTCATTGCCGAGCTGGGGGCATCACCGCAACGACTGGCCGAGCTTGCTGAAACAGCAGTTACTTCTGGTGCTGCGATGGTGAAACTGAAGATTGCTCCCGGTCACGATGTTGCAGAACTGCGAGTGGTGCAAGAGGTGATCAATGATCTTCCGCTCGCTGCCGATGCGAATGGCAGCTATGCACATCCTGAACA
>JBBDMQ010000142.1:0-5035 GCA_040878245.1 Microthrixaceae bacterium | reverse complement strand
TATTTGCCCAGTCAATTGTTTCTGAGACCGAGGGAGCCTTTTTCAGTTCAAGCTGACGAATCGATCTCACCACACGTGCTATTTGATCTGCTAGCGAGTCTGTGAGACCGGGGACCTTGGTCAGCACAATCTCTTTCTCACGTTCCATGTCTGGATAGTCAACATGCAGGTATAAGCAACGTCGCTTGAGCGCCTCAGAAAGCTCGCGAGTGTTGTTTGAGGTGAGGAATACCATTGGGATTTGCCGAGCCGTAATAGTTCCTAGTTCGGGAATTGATACCTGATAGTCCGAGAGGATTTCTAAGAGCAGCGCTTCTGTCTCAACTTCTACACGATCAACCTCATCGATCAAGAGCACTACCGGCTCGGTTGCGCGGATGGCTTCTAGCAGGGGGCGCTCCAGAAGAAACTCATCAGAAAAGATGTCATCCTCAATCTCATCCCAATTTTGACCATCAGTCTCTGACTTCGTTGCTTGGATCCGAAGGAGTTGCTTCTTATAGTTCCACTCGTACAAGGCTTTAGACTCGTCGAGGCCCTCGTAGCACTGCAGTCGGATCAGGCGTGCGCCGAGTACTTCGGCAACTGACTTTGCCAGCTGGGTCTTGCCAGTGCCGGCAGGGCCCTCTACAAGAATCGGCTTATTCAGTCGGTCTGCAAGGTAGACGATGCCGGCAATCCCTTCGTCAGACAGATAGTCCACATTGCGCAGTGCAAGTCGCAATTCCTCAACTGAATCAAAGCGAGGTTCTGCATCAAAGGGCGAGGGTTGAGAGGCCGGGGGCAAGGTCATGGCCATAGGTTACTGAGCAACTTGACCGGGTGGTCAATCGGGCATCAGTAATGGGCAGCAGTAAGGGGTATCAGTAATGACTGGCAGAGCAACAATTGGGCGGTTTAGCCCTCTACGGACGTGCAACAGTTTGAACATGGACTGAGCAGTTCAGTTGCTCAGCGAGAAGGGAACTTCTGAGGGTTCCCGAGTACTTCTCCAAGCTCAGCTCCGTGGCATCAGTATCGGCATGCAGAGTCATCCGAACCTCACCTGTTACTCGCTCAACCTGCACTGACTGCACTGAGCCGTCATGATGCCTATCAAACCCAATTGCTACCCGCAGCAGCGCGGCCATGCTTGTGACTCGGCGCTGATCCTCCTCAGTTAATGAAGCAAACTCGGCATGCTTTTCAGCTGAAGGGGGGCTCTTGCGATGGTACCGAGCAACCTGAGCAATGATCTCAATCTCTTGGTCGGTAAACCCCATCAGGTGATCAGAGTTTCGAATGACGTAGTAACTGTGTTTGTGGTGGCCTGAATGCGCAACGAAAAGCCCTACGTTCGACAACAGAGCTGCTGCTTCGAGTAACTCGCGTTCTTCGTCTCCTAGTCGAAGGTCTGCGGCAAGCGCATCGTGAAGCTGCAAGACCAAGCGAGCAACCTGCAAGGAGTGCTCCGGGTCATCGTCGCATAGCTCCATGAGGTGAAACACAGAGGTTTTCCGAAGGTCTGATAAGTGATGCAAGGTGCCGCCGCCGAGGCGATGTAACGCATCAAGCAATACCCCCTCACGAAGCGCAAACTCAGAGATCACTAATTCGGCGGCACCGATAGCAAGGCAAGCTTGCTCAAGGACAATTGCGCCGCCTATCAAAATATCGGCTCGGGAAGCATCGATTCCTTCGAGTTTGCGACGCTCATCTGCACTCTGAACAGAGGCAAGCAGACTGATAATCTCGGTGATCTCCTCAATCCGAATTTTAGATGCATTGAGTTGCTGCGGTGCAGGCTCAGTCCGACGTGCAAAAATCATATTGGCGATTGATTCCGCCGTGCCAGAAGACGCAATCGCAACTTCATGTCTGAGTTGTGCGACCTCATGCGCTAAGGGCGCCAGGCTGCCTCGAACATATTCTCGACAACTAGAGACGGCTTGGTCCTGCACAAGGCCCTCTGAAAAGAATCGGTTCGTCATGCGCAGCGAGCCAAGCTTTACGGAGCGCCCAAACGAGACCTCGCCCTGAAAGCCAAAAACAATCTCGGTTGAACCGCCACCCACATCAATCAACGCAAGTCGCTTATCAAAGACGGGTAGCGCCTGAAGAACGCCAAGCTGAATCAGCCTTGCTTCCTCAAGGCCCGAGATGACCTGCACCTGCACCCCGGCCTGTTGCTGAGCTCGCTGGAGGAACTCATCTGCGTTGAGTGCCTCTCGAACTGCAGAGGTAGCGACGGCATAAATGGGTGCATCAAAGGATTCTGCAAGCAGTCGGCACCGTGCTAACGCTGCAACACCCCGATCTATTGCATCGAGCTCAAGGCGTTTCATCTCACTACGCCCAGAACCAAGACGAACCATTTCTTTTTGCTTGGTCATAACCTCAAAGCGGCCATTCGAAGCGACTCGCGCAATCAACATATGAATTGAGTTCGTACCAATATCTATCGCAGCGATTGCACCGGGCAGGGGCTGCGCACTATCTCTCTTTCCCAAACCCGGGTGAGGTAAACCCGCACCTGAGCTGAGACTGTGATTTTGAGAGGGATCGCCAAGCTCTGTGGATGACGACTGCATTCCTCAATCTTAGGCGAGCGAACAGCTGATACAACGAGATGGCCTGAGAGGTGCAAGCATAGAGGTCATGGATGTTGTCCGTGCCTGAGCACCCCCATGTGAAGCCTCCAGGATGGACCGCTCATTGGGCGCAGCTTTGGTCAACTGTTGGACTACAAACTCTGGCCCCTTGCCGTGTGGTTCGCATTGATAAAGGCGGTATCACCGTGGCAACAGAGTCTGGACATGAGCAGCTTGTTATTGCAGCGAAGGCAGTCCGCAGGGTAGTGGTCGGAGATTTTTGTGGTCTGAATACCGAGGCGGGACGCGTCGAACAAATCCTTGCGCGCCTCACGGTTTTTGAGCGCCGCTCTCCCGGCGTTGCTCGAGACCAGCTTCAGCTTCAGGCACGACCTCTAGCAGCAAATATGGACCGAGTCTTTGTTCTGCAGCCGCTTGAACTTGGCGTCAACTTGACGCGCCTAGCACGCGAACTAGTGCTCGCATGGGAAAGTGGCGCACAGCCAGTAGTTATTTTGACCAAGGCAGACTTGGTGTCGGTTGAGTGGGCAGAGCAGCAGCGGTTAGAAGCCCGGCGCTTTGCACCCGGAGCCGAGGTGCATGTGATTTCCACGAGAAGCGAGCTTGGCCTCAGCGAATTGCGGTCCTTGCACGGAGCTGGCCACACCATTGCCATGCTCGGAGCCTCTGGGGCTGGCAAGTCTTCGCTCATTAATGCACTTGCCGGACATCAGGTTCAACTCGTGGCAGAAGTGCGAGAGAACGACCGTCGAGGACGCCACACCACAAGCGCTGGGCAAATGATCGAGCTCGAAGATGGCGCATTGTTGATTGATACGCCCGGCATTCGAGGAGTTGGCCTTTGGTCAGCAGACGAAGGTTTTGAGAAAGCCTTTGATGACTTGAGCAAGTACGTTCAGCAATGCCGCTTTAGCGACTGCACGCATACAACTGAGCCAGGCTGCGGGTTACTCAATGCAGTGTCTGAAGGTTTGATCGGGCCCGATCGGGTTGCAGTATTCCAAGAACTCGCTGTTGAACTCGAGCAGCTCGAAGAGGGCCTAGAGACTCGGGAGCGAGAAGAGCAGCGAGAACGAAATCAGCGAGCGCGTCGCAAAGCGAAGCGCCGAGATCCGGACTCCTCTGAGTCGACAGGCCGCTCATACGGACTTGGCGAAACCGATGATGATCCAGCAGTGTGATCCGGCAGTGTGATCCAGCAGTGTGATCCAGCAGTGTTGAGTTGACCAAGCTTGCATCACTGTTTGGAAGTTAAGGCTGCCAAAGCAGTTTCAATTTTGCTTGCGGCGAGAAGCACTTCTGCCCCGTACCGCTTTCCTGGTGATCGACTCAATCGGTCAATCGGGCCAGACACACTGACCGCTGCAACCAACTCTTGATACGGGCCGAAGACACCAGCCGAGACTGAGGCAACTCCTGCCTCTCGTTCGCCAACGGTTTGCATCCACCCAGTGGCAGCCCTCTCACCAAGCAACACTCTGCCAGCCGAACCTACGTCAAGTGGCAACGCTGCCCCAACGGCAACGATGGTGCGTAGCCCATGTGGTGATTCCAAAGCCAAGATACAGACTCGGTTGTTGCCGTCACGCACGTAGAGCTGTACTGACTCTGCAGTCGTCTGTTGAAGTTCGGTTAAAGCTGCTCGTGCCGCCTCTGCTAGCGGAAACTGCTCCGTTGCTGCTCGGCCGAGTGCTACCAAGTTCAGACCAAGTGCAAACCGACCATCGGATAGCCGACGAAGTAGCCCATGGGTTTCTAGTGCAAGTGCTAGGCGATGGGCTGTAGCTCGGGTTAACGAACTGCCCTCGACGAGCTCCGCCAGGCTGCATGGTGCTTGGGTTACCAAAGCCAAAACAGCAAATGACTTGTCAAGTACGCCGACACCAGATACCGTTGGTTCCATTAATCGGGAATGTTATCTCATATAATGAGACATTTCAACTCTTAGGGAGTTCTCTAATGTCAACACAATCCACCCCTCGCACGCTCGCCGAAAAGGTCTGGGACCGACACGTCGTTCGGTCTGCTGATGGTGAACCCGATCTTCTCTACATCGACCTGCACCTAGTCCATGAGGTGACTTCGCCACAGGCCTTTGACGGACTTCGAATGACAAATCGAGGAGTGCGCCGCGCAGAACTCACCCTAGCTACTGAAGATCACAACGTTCCGACTGAAGACATTGGTCAACCAATCGCCGATCCGATCTCTCGCAAGCAAGTAGATACCCTGCGAGCCAACGCCGAGGCTTATGACGTAGTTGAGTTCCCCATGGGGTCGGCTGAACAGGGCATCGTTCATATCATCGGCCCAGAACAAGGATTCACCCTGCCGGGCATGACCATCGTTTGCGGAGACTCCCACACATCTACACACGGTGCCTTTGGCTGTTTAGCGTTTGGAATCGGGACCTCTGAAGTGGAACACGTGCTGGCTACTCAAAC
>JBBDMQ010000141.1:0-5079 GCA_040878245.1 Microthrixaceae bacterium | reverse complement strand
CCTTATCACTGCTGCGGCCCATGCCATTGTGTTACGTCGGCGTCCGCACCCTGCTTGATTGGGCACTGGATTCCCTCGACCCAGCCGTCGGGGAGCTTGCTGTAAATTCGCATCATCACAGTCAGATGATTGCCAGCCATCTGAACTCTTTGAGGGCCAGTTCTCACAGGCGGGTGCACTTGGGAATTGAGCCCACTGAAGCACTCGGCACTGCCGGTGCAGTGGGTGCGCTTCGGTCTTGGATTGATGGCCGAGGGGTCCTGATCGTCAACGCTGACACCTTTCACCAATGTGACCTGAAAAGTTTTGCGAACAGTTGGACTGGAGAACATGTGCGGATTTTGACTGCTAGCCCACTTCCGTTTGGTCCACGAAGTTCAGTTGTGGCCTCTCTGCTGCCTTGGCGTTTGGCTAGCTCTCTTGAAGCATCTCCAAGCGGTCTCTGGGAACGAGTCTGGAAACAGGAGCTTGCAGAGGATGCTATCGAAGCAGTGCATGAGGCAGGGCCGGTTATTGACTGCGGCACCGTGCACCGATACCTGCAAGCGAACCTGTTGTGGTCTGGGGGCGAGTCAGTGATTGGTGCTGGCGCTCAGGTGCACGGCACTGTGACCCGATCAGTTGTCTGGCCCGGTTCGATAGTTGGCCCTCATGAACACCTCGTCGATGCAGTGCGTGCTGAAAGTCGGACGGTTTATGTGCGCTAGAGCACCTCTAGCGACGTGTGGGACGGTTTACCGGAGTTGCTTCGTGCCCAGCGCGTAATTGGCCGCAGGCAGCGTCAATTTCCGTCCCTCGGGTATCTCGAACCGTGACGTTGATACCGAGCCGTTCAAGTTCTTCACGAAACGCCCGAACTCGATTTCCTGAGGAACCGCGAACTGCATATCCGGGCGTGGGGTTCAGCGGAATCAAATTGATATGAGCTCTCAGTGGATCTGCAAGCTTGGCCAGGGCTTGAGCATCAACAAGTCGATCGTTGACCTCGTGAATCATGGCCCACTCAAAGCTGACTCGCCGACGAGTGGCAGAAAAATAGTTTGCGCAGGCCTGCATCAGATCCTCTAACGGGTATTTACGGTTAATCGGCACTAACTCATCTCGGAGTTGGTTGTCTGCAGCGTGTAAGGACACCGCAAGATTGACGGGTAAGTCTTCTGCTGCCATCCGATTAATTCCCGGAATTAATCCAACAGTTGACACAGTGATGTGGCGAGCCCCGATCTCTAGATCATCGTGAATACGCCGGACTGCAGCCCACGTGTTGTCGAAGTTCGCCATGGGTTCACCCATCCCCATAAAGACAATGTTTGACACTCGGCGAGCTGGCTCCTGAGCCGCTGCAACTCTCGATGCTCGAAGGACTTGCTCAACAATTTCGCCAGTGCTCAATTGCCGCTCAAATCCTGCCTGACCGGTGGCGCAGAAGCTGCACCCCATCGCGCAGCCAGCTTGGCTAGAAATGCAAACCGTTGCGCGATCTGGATACAGCATAAGCACGGTCTCAACGCGAGCTCCGCCCGACAACTCCCATAAAAATTTGGTGGTGTCGCCGTTATCACTCACGACTTGAGTCACGGTTTCTAGGGCCGTCGGGAGCTGCTTCATCAGGCGCTCTCGAAGTGATTTCGGTAGCGAGGTCAATTCATGTAGTTCTTTACCCTGATGGTAAAGGCCGTTCCAGATCTGGTCGACCCTAAACCTGGGTTCCTGATCAAGGAGTTCACCCCAAGCGCTGCGATCTAGGTCATACAAGCTTTGCGAAGTCACAGGCTTATCTAAAGGAGGAAGCTGGTTGGTAGGCGGACTCCATATGGTCCACGCTAAACCCCAAGCGCTCGTACAGCGCAATAGCAGCTTGGTTCTCCTGTTCAACGAAGAGCATGGCCACGTCTAGCCCGTGGGCACTCAGAAGCTTCAGCCCGCCAACGGTGAGGGCTCTACCTAGGCCCGTTCCGTGAGCCGTCGGGTCGGCGGCAATAATATAAATCTCGCCGAGGTCGGGATCTTCCGGGGTGCTTGGGTGAATTTTAGTCCAGCAGAAACCATCAATTTGTTCCTCTGCGTCTTCGTGAATCAGCAACATCGCTGGGTCAAATCCCGCTTCGTGAGTTTGCCGGTGAAGGCGGGGTAGATCCCATCCGCTCTGATCTGGATGCCAGTGAAACGAGCGGTTATTAACCCGAAGTAACCCACTGTCATCAGTTCCAGACTGAAAGGAGCGAAGATGCACTCTTTTGGTGGCTGCAAGTTCCGGTGCCGTCAGCGGCAATGGCCTGCGCATTTGCAGCAGCAAACGGACGCGCACGCGGCCAAAAGCAAGCTGTTCTGCGTCGGTACTCTCTCGGTGATCCTTCACCCAAGTCAGATCACTAGCCGAGTAAGCGCGTTGGGGTGTTTCGGGTGTCATGCGCATCTGAGGCTAGCGTTATGTGGTGCCAACATCTAGCAAGCCTCGATCAGCAAAAGGCCGCGCTCGGCTCGTGCATGAGCGCCTTGCGCTCGAGTATCCCAATGCCGAATGCGAACTCAACCACCGAAATGCTTTTGAGTTGCTGACGGCCACCATCTTGTCGGCGCAGTCAACCGATAAGCGCGTGAATATGGTGACGCCGGCGTTGTTCGAGCAGTACCCCACACCCCAGGCGCTTTCAGCTGCCGATCCCGAACGCGTTGAGGAACTTGTCCATTCAACCGGTTTCTATAAGGCCAAAACCAAGAGCATTATCTCTATGGCTGCAGCACTTGTTGCTCGTCATGAAGGCCAAGTTCCTGGTGCAATGGCTGACCTTGTGAAGTTGCCCGGCGTGGGTCGAAAGACCGCCAACGTAGTCCGGGCAGAAGCATTGGGCCTGCCTGGTCTTCCAGTGGATACCCACGTATTGCGACTCTCTCATCGTCTCGGTCTGACTGAACTCACCGACCCCGTCAAGGTAGAGATGGCACTCAATCCGATGGTGCCCCTTCAGGAGCGTGGTGCATTCAGTCTGCACATCATTTTGCATGGACGCCGAGTTTGTTTTGCGCGGCGACCAAATTGCTCGGAATGTGTGCTGGCAGATTTCTGTCCGTCAGTCACTGCTTAAATCTTCCAGCAAGCACTACCGGATAGGGCAGTTCTCCTCAACTATTGCCAGGCTTCAGAACTAGCTCAAAGTAGCGACCTACCTACTCTATGTGGCCTAAGTGGAAAATAAGTGAACAAGATTTAGAGTTTTGGTTGAAATCATTTTTTCCTAAAACTCTTCGACAGCGCAGTTAAACCCCACTAGCTTAGGCATTTACTAGGTTCCCGCCACCTAGTAAATGGCGTTCCAGGGCTCCCGCCGCCCGGTTCGCCCGCCCGGCGCCCCTTTCGGGGGCGTCGGCTGCGTTTTCTCCTCAAATTCAACTTGAGTTCAGCAGATTTGACTGAACTGTCAAGGCTCGGGCAGCGCTCCGAGGGTACGAGTCAGTCGGCGTGCTGCCTGCCGAAGGTGCCGCTCTACTTCATAGACGTCGGTCATCAAATCCTCGTCTTGAGTGCCCACGAGTTCCTTTGCCGCCTCATCGAGGCGCTCAAGGATTTGGTCCAACGTAGACATCACAGAAGTTAAATCGGCATGCAAGCTCACCCCTTCGGTCTAGCACTCACCCCCAACACAGGTCACACCGACTTCTGATTAAGCACCGGTCAAGATGGTTCCCTGTTCGCCGAACACTGCCAGAGGTGGCTACGTTGTTTGATGTGTTGAACTTTCTTGACCTTCGTGGAGTTACCGAATTTGCTGCTCGTTTACCGCGTCCGAGCGTCGATCAAGATGCCCCCATCGAAACCGTCCGGACAATACTTTCCGAAGTGGAATCAGACGGAGATGCTGCTGTTCGGAAGTTTGCTTTGCGTTTCGATGGCACTGATCTTCAAGATTTTCGTGTCCCAGTTGAGGAACTCCAAGCGGCCGTTGAGTCGCTCACACCAGAACTGCGCCAAGCTCTTGAGCTAGCTCGAGACCGTATTGCTTCGCACCACCGATCACAGTTGCAACCTGCCGTCACGCATGAAGACTCCGGTGTGCAAATTCGCTCCTATCGGACCCCCGTCGGACGTGCCGGTTGCTACGTGCCAGGTGGACGCGCCGCTTATCCCTCAACTCTGTTGATGACTGCAGTTCCAGCATTAGTGGCAGGAGTTGATCAAGTTGTTGTATGCGTGCCTCCCGATAAGGAGACTTCCAAGGTTGCCCAAGTCACACTTGCCGCAGCAGCGATAGCTGGAGTCACCGAGGTGTACTCAATCGGCGGAGCTCAAGCAATTGCAGCTATGGCCTACGGCACCGAATCAATCGCAGCAGTCGATGTGATCTGCGGGCCTGGAAACAAATATGTAGCGCTCGCTAAACAGCAAGTGGCCACTCGGGTTGGAGTTGCTGCAGCGTTTGCGGGTCCGAGTGAAGTTGTGGTCATTGCCGATAATTCTGTTCCAGCCGACTTTGCTGCAATCGATGTCATCCTGCAAGCAGAGCACGGCCCCGATGGTCTTGCTTGGTTGATCACATGGGATGAGTCTGTTGCTTCAGAAGTGACAGCCGAGGTCGACCGACTCGCCAAGGCTTCACCTCGCCGAGCAGAAATCGCCGCAACACTTGCCCAAGGTGGATATGCGGTGTTGGTTGATTCCCCGGAGGCTGCACTCGAGGTCTCAAATCTTGTTGCGCCCGAGCACCTCGAGCTGTTGTGTTCCAATCCCGAGAGTCTGGTTCCACTTATCAAGAATGCTGGCGCAGTGTTTCTAGGCCCATGGTCTCCTGCTTCGGTTGGTGACTACTTAGCAGGGCCAAGCCACGTGCTACCCACCTATGGAACCGCGCGCTTTGCCTCTGCGCTCACCGTGGATGACTTCTTAAAACAGCACCACATCATCACTGTTCAGAAAGCTGCCTATGAGCCATCCGGGCTTGCAGAGGCAGTTGCGATACTCGCTGACGCTGAGGGGCTCACTGCACACGCAGATTCAATTCGGCTGCGCACCGCAGCATTGGGCGCTCGCGTTCAAACTGCGCCAGATATGCCAGCCCGAGACATGCCTGCACTAAATGAGAC